>NZ_FNAJ01000005.1:501292-646567 GCF_900101905.1 Myxococcus virescens
TGGCGCGCCGGCCGCGTCACCGAGCGCTCCCTGCTGGCGAAGCTGGGACACGGCTCGGGGGCTTGGTCCCATACGCGCACCCTGCTCTCCTTCGCACGCAAGCAGAAGCTGGAAGTGGTGGGCATCGACCGCCGGGCGCAGGGTGAGCGCTCGCTGGAGCTTCGCGACGCCTACGCCGCCGAACGCATCGCCCGCGCCGCCCGCGCGCCGGACCGGCCGCTGGTCATGGTGCTGGTGGGCCAGTACCACGTGGCGCCCTGCCACCTGCCCGCGCAGGTGGAGCGCGCGCTCGGCACGGAGACGCGCAAGGGGCTGGTCGTGTACCAGAACGCGGAAGGCGTCTGGTGGCGGCTGGCGCGCGAAGGCCGCGTTGGCGCCGCGGAGGCCGTGGAGCTGGCCGACGGCACCCTGTGCCTGATGAACGCCTCCCCCGTGGTGTGCCAGCAGAGCTTCCTGGACTACCTGGAGGCGGAAGCCGGAGACGCCCCGCTGTTGGACCGTGGCGCCGCCGAGCGCTTCCGTGAAATGTCCGCGCTGATCGGCCGGCTCGCCGGCGTGCCCGTGGGCCGCTCCCTGGACACGGTGGACGTGGCCACCGCCGCGGATGGCGACGTCCTGGAGCGAATCCAGCGGCGCGGACGCTTCACCCAGGCCGAGCTGACCCAGCTTCGCCGCCACATCCTCTCCCGCGAGAGCAGCTACATCCCCCGCGCGCGGGTGGCCTACCTGGCGTCGCTGTCGCTGAACCACGCGGCGGAGGAAGCGGCGCACTTCGTCCGGCACTGCGCCGTGGGTGACGCCATGGACGCGCCGCGCGGCGCCTCGGAGGCCTTCTACGCGCGCTGCCTGGAAGAGGCGCTGGGCTTCTTCGGCTCGAAGCTGGTGAACCCCCGGCGCACCTGCCTGGGCGTGCCCGAGTGGGCCAAGCGCTTCGGCGAGAGCCGCGGCGTGGAGCGGCAGATCGCCGCCTTCGTGCTGGCCCACAAGGCCACGGAGGCGGAAGCGCCGGAAGAAGCCGTGAAGCTCCTCCCCCTGCGCAAGGACCGCCTGTTCCACGGCGTCAGCCACGCCCTGGGCTATCTGCTCGGAGACCGGCTGTACCAGGCCTTCGACAGTGGCCAGGTGGCCAAGGCGGAGGTGCAGGCTCTGTTCCGCGACCCCTTCGTGGACCCGCGCGCGGCCTACTTCGCCTGGGCCGAACGCCTGGGCATCTGAGCCCGGCTACAAGTCAACCTGTCCCGAGGGAGGCGGAGGCGCGGCTTCCTCCTCCATGTCGAGCGGGCCGAACGTCCCATCCGGCTTCAACATCCGCTGCCGCTCCGGCGCTTCACTCAGCACCCGGATGGCTCCGTCCGGGGTCAAGAAGTAGGCGATGCGGGACGCGGCGTGGATGACCGTGAGCGCGCCCAGCTCCGGGTAGAGCATCAGCGTCGCCAGCTCCGTCTCCAACGGCCCCCCGAAGAGGACGTGGGAGTGGGCCGAGCCCTGGTACAGCTCGCCCTCCGGCCCCGGCTCCAGGCTGATGGCGAAGACGCTCTGGTGCAACCGCACCGCCTCTCGCTGCGTGCGCCCGTCGGGGCTGTAGCGGAAGCGGATGTCCCCGCCGAGATAGAAGCGCATGGGGTCACGAGTCCCCTGGAGGACATAGACGGTGAGATCCCCATCCTCCTCCACGAAGACCACCGGGTTGATGGCCCCCCGCTCGAAGGCCTCCACCGTGGCCAGCATCGACGTCTTCACCGCTCGGGCGACGGGGCTGAAGTCTCCGGGCAGTTCATGGAGTGGCAACGGAGCCATCTGCTCCGCGTCGTCCCGCGGAGCCTTGAAGGCATAGGCCGGGGTGAAGGTCCCCGCGTCGTCCAAGGTGCCAAAGAGGGAGTACCACCCATCTTCGCGAGGCACCGTGAAGAACCACTCCATGCGCGAGCGGTCCAGCGCGTCCTGGATGAGGAGCAGGTCCGTGGCGAAGATGGCGGCGCGCTCCGCATCGAAGAGGTACTTCGCCCGCGTCTGCACCCGGCGCAGCTCCGCGTCATCCGGAACGGCCACCGTGGACTCCGGGGCCTCGGGCTTCACGCGGCCCGAGCGCGCGCCGCAACCGAAGAAGAGAACGGCGACGGCCAGCAAGGGGAACACACGCATGAGGACCTCGTCCGAGAAGGCAGGTCCACGCATTCTGCGCCAGTCGCCCACGAGGCGTCACGCCGCGCGCGCCAGCACGGTGCCCGCCACCGCCGGAGGGCTGGCGGCACATCCGCCGCCCCCCTCCCCTGGCGCGCGGCACGGGACTACGTCTTCTGCGGCGCGTTCGCCTGCATGGCCGACTTCACCTTCTCGCGGAAGGCGCGCATCTTCGACCGCATCTCGTCCTTCTGCGCGTCGGAGAGCGTGCCGCCCGAGGCTTCACGCTGCGCCTTCATCTCCTCACGCAGTTGGCGGCCCTCGGCCTTGAACTGGTCGGCCTGGGCCTGGGAGAGCCTTCCTTCGGCCACGGCCTTGTCCATCCGGTGCTCCATGCGGGCCATCTTGTTTCCATGCCGCTTGCCCTTGTGCCAGTGGTGCCCACCGCGCCCCTTGCCGTCCGCGGCAGGCGGATTGGCGGACTCGGGCGCGGCCGTCTGGGCCAGCACAGGCGCGGCGATGAACAACGAGGCGACAGCAACGGAACGCAGGGCGGTCATGAGCTTCATCGTGGTTTGCTCCTCAGGGTGACTGAGGCTTCGGGAGCCGGCCTTCCCGTCGCCTCATGCCCTGAAAAACCCCGCGCGGCGCGAAAGGTTAAATCCGCCTGAGCGGACGCCTTTTCACGCCTGCCTCCCCGCCCCTCGCCCTACCGCGCCGGGAGCTTCATCGCGCGGGTGGCGATGAAGCCGTTGTAGTACTGCGACAAGGCATCTTCCGGACCAAACGAGTCCTCGAAGAGGCCGACGATGGCGAGCCCCGCATCCGCCTGACCGCCAAGCTGGTCCTCCAGGGAGTGCCCGACACAGAGCGGCTCGCCCACGTCCGTGAAGCGGCGACGCTCCTCGTCGGACAGGCTGGTGAAGTCCGAGTAGGGCATCCGGTACTTCAGCGTGAAGATGCCCTGCTTCTCCAAGGCCAGGTCGAACAGGTAGTTCACGGGATTGGTGAAGCCGGTCAGCAGCACGCCGCCGGGGCGCAGCACCCGCGCCGCCTCACGCCACACGGGGCGCACCGCGTCCACGAAGCAGTTGGAGCACGGGTGGAAGATGAGGTCGAAGCTCGCGTCCTCGAAGGCGGAGAGGTCGCGCATGTCGCCCTCCACCAGCCGCAGCGCCAAGCCCTCGCGCTCCGCCACCATGCGGTCCTGGCCGAGCTGCGCGGGCGAGTTGTCCAGCACCGACACCCGGGCGCCCGCCGCCGCCAGCACTGGGGCCTGCTGTCCACCCGAGCCCGCGAGGCACAGGATGTCCTTGCCCCTCACGTCGCCGAACCACTCGCGCGGCACCGGCTTCGTGGGGGTGAGGACGATGCTCCACTCGCCCTTGCGTGCCGCGGCGATGACTTCCGGGCTCACGGGAAGCGTCCACCTGTTGCCCGTGGCCACCTGACGGTCCCACGCCTCGCGGTTGTACGTCCGCACGTCCATTTCAGTCGTCATGCAGCACCCTTCCTTCCATGCCTCCGGCGACAGTGACGACTTCACCCGTCACATGTCCGGAGATTCGGTCCGACGCGAGCGACACCACCGCCCGCGCCACATCCACCGGCTGCGCCACCTTGCGCAGCGGCATCGTCCGCGTGACGCGCTCAACGAAGCCCGGCTGGGCCAGTTTGTCGCGGCTGCGGTCCACCGCCGTCCATCCCGGGCACACGACGTTGACGCGGCCCAGGGGCGCGATGCGGCCCAATTCGTTCTTGAGACTCTTGAGGAAGCCACTCGCCAGCGCGCCCTTGGCGGCGGCGTAGTCAGCGTGTCCTGCTTCACCGAACAGCCCCGCCGTGGAGCTGATGATGACGATGTTGCCCGTCTTCGTGGTGGCCACGTGCCGCAGGAAGGCACGGCAGCACAGGAAGACGCTGTCCAGGTTCTCCGCCAGCGTGCGGCGCCAGCGCGCCAGGGACATCTCCCAGACGGGTTCATCCGGGGCGGGCCAGACACCCGCGTTGCAGACCAGCACGTCCAGCCGCCCCAGCGCGGCCACCGCCGCGGGAACCAGCGCGTCCACGTCGGCTTCCACCGTCAGGTCCGCGCGCAGCGCCGCGCCGCCGACGTCGCGTGCCAGCGCCTGGGCCTTCTCGATACTGGAGTGGTGGTGCACTGCCACCTTCGCGCCTTCTTCCGCGAAGGTATGGACCAGGGCGGTGCCGATTCCTCCGGCGCCGCCCGTGACCAGGACGCCTCTGCCCTGCAGCTCCGTGTCCATCCGGGTGTTCTCCTCGGGTCGTGCTTTCACGGGGCCGGTTCGCGGCGGAGTCCCGGGCACACCGGTGGCGTCCGGCGGCTCACGACGAGAAGAGGCCCCGGCGCCTGACAAGAGCCGTCCATGGACATGAAGGCCAGCGGAAAAATCCGCCCTGCCCCCCGCGCCGGGACCGGCTTCCTCCCCGCGCCCTCTTCATGTTTATCTATGCATAACCTTTTCAGGTCTATACCAAGGAGTCGCCATTGGCCTCGCACCGCCTCACGACCACCCCCCAGGACGAACCTTCCCTCTTCACGCTCGAACGGCGGCACGTTCTCTTCTCGGTGGAGCACACGCGGTTCGAGTTCGTCCGCATTCTGGAGCGCCGGGCCAACGGCGAGGAGTTGCTCCTGGCCGAGCGCTACCAGCGGCACGGGCTCGCCGGCCCCGTCGTCATCAAGCGCGTGCGCAGCCCCGCGAGTTCCGCTCGCCGGCACCGGCTGGTGGAGGAAGTGCAACTGGCCTACCGCCTCCACCACCCCACCATCGCCCAGGTGCACTACTTCAAGATTCACCGGGGCAAGCCGTACATCATCATGGAGTACGTGGACGGGCCGTCGCTGGAGACCGTACTGGACCTCATGGCCATGCGGGGGAAGCCCGTGTCCCTGGCCTTCGCGCTCCACGTCGCAGCGGAGCTGGCGGACGCCCTGCACCATGCCCACTCGCTCAAGGACGAGCAGGGCCGGTCCCTGGGATTGATTCATCGCGACGTCAGTCCCCGCAACGTGCGCGTGGCTCGCACGGGCGAGGTGAAGCTGACGCACTTTGGCGTGGCCTATTCGCACATGGTCGGCCGGGAGGAGACGGCGGAGGCGCTCCTCAAGGGCGACGTGGCCTATGCGTCGCCGGAGTACCTCGCGGGCAATACGCTGACCGCCGCCTCGGACCTCTTCTCGCTGGGGCTGGTGCTGTTGGAGCTGGCCACGGGGCGGCACCTGTTCGCGGCCGCGGCGGAGGCGCTGGCGCCACCGCGTGCGAAGTCGCGTGAGCTGCGCCTGGAGGAGCCCCCTTCCCTGCCGCTCACACAGATGCTGATGCTGCTGGAAGACCATGGTCCCCAGGACGTGGAGCGAGCCGCCGCGCGCCTGCCGCCCGAGGTGCGCGCCCTCCTTCAAGGGATGCTGCACAGGGATGCAACGAAGCGCTTCGGCTCGGCGGGGGCGTTGTGCGAGGCACTCCGGGAATGCCTCGTCCAGGAAGTCCGCCGCACCGGCCGCCCCTTCGGACGGGCCGACATGGCCGCGGAGCTGACGCGGCTCATCAGCGACGCCAGCGCGGTACGCGACGAGGTCGAACTGCTCGACGAGAGTCTCTTCCCATCGGGCCTCGAGGCCCATGAACTGTCGGGGCGGGGCCCCAAGGACAGCTGAAGCCGGGCCCTGGTGCTAGTGGGACAGGGCGCTCGCCATCACGACGAGCGCCTTGAGCTTCTCTTCGTCCAGCGTCTCCGAAAGCGTCATCAGCCGCCGTTGCAACGAGGACTGCTTCTTCGCGCCCGCGCGGCCCTCCCGGGCGAGGCCCAGCAGTTCATCCGTGGAGGTCCGCAGCACCATGGCCACCTTCCGGAGCGTGGCCACACGCGGCAACATCTTCCCCCGCTCCATCCGGCTGTAGACCATGGGGTGCATGTCCAACAGCGCCGCCACTTCCACCTGCGTCAACCCCAGCCGCGCTCGCGCCTCCCGCACGGCCTTTCCAAAAGTCGCTCCCAGTTCTTCGTCCATGGCTCGTGCGGAAGCCTAGCCCAAACCCCGGGGGCCGCCGAGTGGATGGCGCGGCCCTAAACCCTTCAGGACCATGTCAGGCCAAGCACTTTCATCTTCCCTGGCAGCAGCGAGAACGGCATCCTCCCGGCAGGGTCCTGCTGGCGTCTGGCGACACTTCAGGTGGGGCCCGCCGGGTGGGAAGCCCCTGGGAGACGGCATGGCGGAAGCGCAGAGGCGAGAAGATTCGCCGGGGACACGCATCGCGGGCTTCACTCTGGGCAAGCAGCTGGGCAGCGGCGCGTGCGGCAACGTGTACCTCGCGATGCGCGACGGCGAGGAGGTCGCGCTCAAGCTCCAGTACCTCCACCGGATGGGAGGGTGGCCAGAGCGCGAGTGCGCCATCCTCCTGCGCCTGCGCCACCCCAACGTGGTGGCCTTTCGCGCCTGCGGCAAGTTCCCAGGCGTGGCGCCCCGGTTGTTCTACCTGGCGATGGAGCGCGTGCGAGGACGGCCCCTGCACCAGTGGGTGGAAGAGGAGAACCCCAGTGCTCGACAGGTGGCACGGCTGCTGCGCGGCATGGCCCTGGGGTTGGAGGCCACGCACGCTGCGGGGGTCGTGCACCGCGACCTCAAGGAATCCAACGTCATGGTGCGGGAGCCGGACGGAGAGCCCGTCCTGGTGGACTTCGGCGTGGGCGACTTCGCCGGAGCCCCCCGCCTCACCCAGGGCGTCCTGCCGCCGGGCACCGCGCTCTATCGCAGCCCGGAGGCACTGGCGTTCCGCAGGGCCAGCAGCGCGGTCACGGCCCGCCGATATCGGTGCGGGCCAGCGGATGACATCTACGCGCTCGGCGTCGTCCTCTACTGGATGCTCACCGGCCGCCCTCCCTTCCTGGAGGTGGTGACTCCCACGGAAATCGAGGCCGTCATCTCCAAGGCGCCTCGCGCTCCCCACACGGTGAACCCGCGCGTGCCGCCAGCCCTGAGCGAACTGTGTCTGCGGCTGCTGGCGAAGGCCCCCGAAGCTCGAGGGAGCGCGGAGGCCCTGAGCGCGGACGTTGAGCGGGCACTCGCAACCGCCGACGCGGCGTGGGACGTGCCGTTGTGCGAGTGGCGGCAGGATGCGGAAACACCCGGCCCCGACTCCGGCTCCGAGGACGACAATGACGCCGCGCTGGCGATGTGGGCCGAGGGAGGTGATGCCCGCAGGGCCTCCTCGCCCAGGCGAGGGCCCCTTCCCCGCAAGCCGCCGCTGGAACTATGCGCCGTCGAAGCCTCGGCGCCACGAACGCCTGCGCGCGAACGTGCGGCACGCTGGGCCGTGGTGCTCGCCGGGCTGGCGTGTGCGGTGGGTGCGTGGCTCTGGGTGGCGCCACCCACGCTGGGTAGCGGGAGCAATCCCATCCGGGAAGTGGCTTTGCCCGGTGGCCCGCCGGAAAGTGAGCAGGCCGCGCTCCTGCCCAGTCCCGGGCCCACCCTCGCGGCCGTCACCGCCGAGGTGGCGCACCCGAAGAAGGAAGAGCTCCCCGTGAAGCAGATGCTCGACAGCGTGACGACTCCCCCGCAGCCCGCCTCCAGCGCGCGGGCCTTCAAGGCAGCGGCCCGGACGATGGTGGCCGTCGCCGCCTGCTCGGGCCTGGGCTGCCCCAGCGGCCCGCAGGTGCGTCCAGCGCCTCCCGGCGAACCTTGTCCCCCCGGCGCGGTGGAAGCCATGAAGCGGGCCGGTATTCGCATCGGCGACAGGACCAGCCTCGCCTTCGTCGACGACAAGGACTTCGGAGAGCCTGTCCTCGTCCGAGAAGGCCGCGTCCAGGTCGAACTCGGAACGAACTTCGGCCCCCTGACCTCGGGAAAAGCCGTGGGCGAACTCATCTTCGCGGACCGCGTCTATGGCCGCTTCACCCAGGCCTACACCCGTGGAGGTGACTTCATCCCCGTGTGCTTGGAGATGGTCGAACAGTACGGAGTACGCGGCATCCGGCGGAAGGGCAGCGACCCGAGCCCGGGCACTGCCACGGTCAGCAACACCGCCGTGCTCTATGCAGTGAATCGCTTCGAATAGTGACCTCCGCCGCAGGCTTGTTCCGCCCGCCAGGGAAGTGATTGTCCGTGCCCACGCCACTGTCCATCCCTCTTGCTTTCGCTCTCCTGCTGGCGGCGGCGCCCGCGCGCGCCCAGCCCGCCGCCTGCCGGGAGCCGACGGAACGCCCCGTTGAGCTGGGCGCGGAGCGGTGCGGCCGGCCACCCGAAATCCGAGTCGGAGAAGGTGTCGCCACGGTGCTTCGCTTCGACACTCCCCTGATGCGCGCGGAGGTATCCGGACCGGGACGCTTCCGTCAGGTGGTGGACCGGGAACTCCTCATCATGGTGCCCGAGGAGCCAGTAGCCGATGAGTCCCGCACCACGCTGACCGTCTCCTTCGCGGATGGAGCGGTCCCCACCCGAGCCACGCTTCAACTCGTCATGGAGACGCCCGCACGGGCAGAACGGCAGGTGGAGGTCTTCCGTCGAGCGCGCACGGCCGCCTCCTTCCAGCGGGAGTTGCTGGAGGCACGGCGAGTACTTCAGGAAGTGCGCGAGGAGAATGCACGGCTGCGAGCAGCACAGGCACGCCCCGGCGGCTTGATGGGGCTGTGGGTGAGTGGAGACATGGGCGGCACCGGCGTCGCCGCAAGAGAGTTCCTGGACGTCCGGAAGCACGCGAGGAACAGCCTGGTGCTCCGTTCCGGCCTGACCTTCCGGGCCAGGAGCATTCTGGTGGTAGTGGGCCTGAAGAACCCGCTGGGCGCGAAGCCCTGGCAGGCCACCGGCGCGGCACTGGTGGGGCCGGATGGCGCGGAGTTGAAAGTCGCGCGGGTGTGGGCACCCGCCATCCTCAACCCCGGCGACGAAATGGACGTCCTGGTGGAGACCGACCCCGTGGAAGGCGCGCCCCGAGGCCCCTTCACCCTGACGCTGTGGGCGGAGGACGGCAAGCGCCCCATCATCCTCGGCAACATCGAGTTCCCGTGAGCTGACGGGGCGTCCTGGCGCCTCACTCCGGTGCCGACTTCGGGCACCCTTTCCATCACATCTCGGGTGTCCACAGATCCGGAGCAGGCCCAACCGAGAGGTCTGGCCACCCCATGAACTACCTATCCAGGGTGATAGACGCATGATGCCGAGTCATTATTAGTCCGTCATTCATGCAAAACCGGAACTATTTACTTGGCCTATCATGCGTCTTCGTCGCCCTGGCGTTAGGTTGCTCCAGCAGTGCCAGCGGCACCGCCAGCCGTCGCGTTGCTTATGCGCTGGCAACCTGCACCGACACCGTGACGTGCTGCATCCAGCGCAACCCCGGCATGCCCGAAGCGTGCGGCCTCACCGCGGGAGAAGCCGCGTCGCACATGGCAGGCGTCAAGATGGTCATAGAGGCGGCGGAAGAAGCGCCCGCCGAATGGGATGACGCGCACAACGCGAACCTGCCGGAGTGGAAGCGGCGTTGCATCCGCGCCTATGGCGACTGCCAAGAATTTGACTGGACTGGCTCATGCCACGACTGCCTTCGCTCCTGCGAGGGCCAGCAGGAATGGCCAGAGGACAAGTGTTCTCCGCGCAGGAAGAAGAAGAGGTGACACATGTCCGAGAAGATTGATTGGGACCCCATCCGCGCATTGGCACGCAGGGTCATCCGCGAAGGTGCGCCGCTCGTCCTCGACGATGATGTGCGCGCGCTCCTCCGGCGCACAGCGCGAGAGGTAGGCATCAGCGATGCGAACGCGGAGCAGGCACTTTCTACGGACGTGGGGGCGCTAGAACTCCTCCGTGAGAGTTCGCGGCGCATCACCGACGGGTCCAACAGGCTGATGGACGCGCTGCACAGGATGTATCGCCACCAGAAGGCTGGCGACTTCGACAGCGCCCGCCAGGAAATGCGGGATGTGCTCTCCGTCGAAGTGGTGCCGCACTACCGAGAGGTAGCGGAAGGCCAGCTCGAAGACCTCGAAGATGAGTCCTGAAAGACAACGGGGCGCCGGCTCGACGGACGGCAAGCGCCCCATCATCCTCGGCTCCATCGAGTTCCCGCGAGCGGACGGGGCGCCCTGGCGCCTCACTCCGGATACGAGTTCTTCGATGCTTCCCTGCGAGCAGGCTCCGCGGCCTGGCGCCTCTGCCTCTCGCGATCAGCCGCGACCTTCGCCTCGATGGCCTGAGCAAGCCTTGAGGGAATCTCCTCGACGAGGAAGGGCGTGAGTTGCTCGAGTGTCCGCTCGAGCTCTGGAAATGGCACCTGATTCTTGTCGACCAGGATCTTCCAGGGTTCGGAGACGGAGCTTCGCTCCAGATCGAAGGTGACTCCCTCTACCTGTCGCGCGGTGGGGACTTCAATGCGGACTCCCGCGAAACGGTCAACCTCACATGCGCTGACCCACACGGACGTGTGCGAGCCCGACTTCATCCGCCGTCCCCGCTCCCCGTACTCGATGCCACATGCCCGCAAGGGACGCAGTTGCGCCTGAATGGCGGCCAACTCCTGAAGGCCACCGACATCGGTCTCCCCGAGGCTCCCAACATCGCTCGGCTGCCGACCCTGCAGAAGGGTCGCTGCGCCAATGCCGCCGACCACCATCGCGACCGCGGCGATGATGAAGATCGTGTTCTTGCCGGACTTCCGCGCCGGCTGCGTGGGCACTGTACTCATGGCAGTTGGCTCACTCGGGATACGAGGTCTTCGCCGCTTCCTTGCGAGCACGCTCAGCAGCCTTGCTCTCCTGCCACGCGCGCTCGCTGTCCACACGGCGCTGGATCTCCGTGGCAAGCGCCTCGGGATACTGCTGCACGATGAGGGGCGCGAGCCGTTCGAGCGACTGCTTGAGGTCGGGGAACGCGGTCTGATCCTTGTCGACCAGGATCTTCCAGGGCGCGGAAACGGAGCTTCGCGTCATGTCAAAGGCGACTTGAGACGACTGAAGCTCCTCCGGAACGCTGATGGAGACATAGGAAACCGACGCCCCACTGCACGGCGTGACGGAGGCGGACTTCCGGGAGCCCGTCGAGCGGTGCGGTAGCGCGCCTGACCGGACTCCGTACTCGATATGGCATGCATTCAGGGGCAGCAACTGTGCCTGGACCGCGGCGAGCTCCTGAAGTCCGCTGACGTCCGTCTTCAAGCCACCCCGACCCAACCCACCCCCCGCGGCCAGAATGGCGCCCCCGCCCATGAGGCCAACCATCACCACCACCGCGACGATGATGATGATGGCGGAGCTACCGGACTTCCGCGCCGACTGCGTAGGCGATGGATTCATTGAGACATGAGCCTAAGCGGAGCGCGCGCACACCGAAAATCCGTCAACAGGCGGCACACCCAAAAGGCGAGACATTCACTCCGGGTAAGAATTCTGCGCGTCCTCTTTAAGAGCGCGTTCAGCGTCCTTCCGCGCCTGTCTCTCGCGCGCCCACTGCGCCTTCCGGTCGGCGTCACGCTGACGCTCAATGGGGTACTGCGTGAGGAGATGGGGGGCGAGCAATTCGAGCGACTGCTTGAGCGCGGGGAACGCGGTCTGCTTCTTCTCGACCAGGATCTTCCAGGGCGCTTTCACTGAGCCCCGCTTCATGTCGAAGGCGACATTGTCCACCTGCCGCTCTGGCGGCACCGGGACGGAGATCCAAAAGGAAGAAGAAGTCCCACAAGGAGTGACCCGAGCCGTCGACTGGGAGCCCGTCCAGCGCGTCCCGTTCGCACTCTTTCGACTTCCGTATTCGATGTCGCACGCGTCCAGGGACGACAACTGCGCTTGAACGGCGGCCAACTCCGGAAGCTGGCCCACATTCGTGGTCCGCATCCAGCCCATGGGCTGGATGCCCAACGTCACCGCCCCGGTCAGCGCGATGCCCAACGTCACGACGGAAAAGCCGATGATGTTCTTCTTCACCACGGACATCTGCGAGGGCGGCGTAGGCAATGGCTCCATTGCCGCCGCAAACTAGCCGAGCCCTTGCAGCCTGGACAATCCGTCAACGGACTTCAGAACGGGGGAACGCTCCGTCAGTCGCGCGCCTCGGCCGCTCTATGGCTCGTCGTCCACTGCCGCAAGGTACGTGTTCAGGATGTCCACGTAATGAGGCACGACTTCCACGGCCAAGACGTCCAGGAGAAGCTGGCGAGCCCCCTCCAAGTCCCCAGCATCCCGGCGTCTATCGACTTCAACCAAGGTGTGAGAGAGGCGCCTCGACCCGGTGGAGATGCGGGATGCAATCTCCCTCACAAGAACTGCGGCGCTTTCGTCATCCTGGAGCGCACGCGTTGTTTCGTCAGGCGAAGTCCCCACGTCGTGCGCCGTGGCCTGGACCAGGGCGCGCGTTTCGGTGGTGAGGAAGGGCTGAACCGGGTCCGTGATGCGGCGGCTCAGGTCTTTGACCGCGTCCCAATCCCGTTGGGTGGGCATGTGGTTCTCCTAGCGAGGGTGACAGTCTCGGAAAGGCCACTCTCGCTGCCCCTCGCAATAGCGAAAGCAGGCGTAGCAGTCCCCAATCCATCGGGGCTTGATGTTCTTCTTGGCCACGGACATCTGCGCGGGCGGAGATGCTTCGCGCGGAGCCGCTCAAGGCTCGTCGGACATGTCGTCGAGCTGGCCTTGAGCAAGCTCCCGGTAGTACGGCACGACTTCGACGGCCAACACGTCGCGCATCAGTTGCCGCGCGCTGTTGTAGTCCCCAGCCCGCTGGTGCTGCCACATCACGTGCAGCGCATCGGTGAGCCTGTTTGAGCCGTCCGTGATGCGGCGTCCAGTCTCACGCATCAGTGCCAGGGCCCCCTCCTCGGTGCTCAATGCGAGCTCCGCGTCGCGGATGGCAACCTCACGTGCAGTGTGTAGCAACAACGTGCGCACGTCCTCCGTGAGCACGAGAGGCACGCCGTCCCGCAACACGCGGCGGGAGAGTGCGCGGAACAAGTCCCAGTTAGGGCGGTTGGCCATGGGTCAGGGCCTTTTCTTCCGCTTCGGGCCGCACATATCAAGGGGCCAATCCTGCTGCCCTTCACACATGCGAAGGCAGTCGTAGCAGGGCCCGGCGAACAGCCCCTCCTTGCAGTCACCGTAGTTCCGAATGCAGCGGCGCTTCCATTCGGGAAGTTCCGCATTGTGAGCGTCGTCCCACACAGCGGGCGCATCTTCCGTCGCCTCCATGGCCATCTTGACGCCTGCCATGTGAGAGGCGACCTCGCCCGCTGTGAGGCCGCACGCTTCGGGCACACCTGGGTTGCGCTGGATACAGCACGACACCGTGTCGGTGCAGGACGCCAATGCATAGGCATCGCGGCGGTTGGCCGCACCGGTGGCACTGCTTGCGCAGCCCAACGACGCAACGGCCAAGAGGCACAACAGGCCAGGCCCAACTCTCTGCTTTTTCATGGAGCGCCGACTCTACCCGGACGCATGGCAGCAAGAACCAGCCCCCACACCCCAGAGACGGGCGCCGCCCGACGGGACTCGGGCGGCGGCCATCACGATGCATCCGGCGGTGCTTACGACAACCGCAACAACTTGCGCGCCTGCTCCGGCGTGGCCGGCTCGCGGCCATGGGCACGCGCACGCTTCGCCGCCTCGGCGACAAGCTCCCAGTTGCCCTTCGCGAGCACGCCCTTGGACACGTAGATGTTGTCCTCCAGGCCCACGCGCGCGTTGCCGCCCCGCTTCGCCGCCTCGTCCACGTAGGCCAGCTGGTGACGCCCCACGCCGGCCACCGTCCAGGTGGAGCCTTCCGGCAGCGAGGCAATCATGAAGTCCAGCACCTCCGGACGCGGCTGCAACGTGCCCGGCACACCGAGGACGAAGTCGAAGTGCGCAGGCAGGTCCACCAGCCCTTCCTTCGCCAGGTAGCGGGCCTCGTCAATCATGCCTACGTCGAAGCACTCCAGCTCCGGCCGCAAGCCCATCGCCCGGATGCGCTTGGCGATGTCACGCACGAGCGGCCGGGGATTCCAGAAGACCTCCTCGCCGAAGTTCACCGTGCCCGTCGTCAAGGTGGCCATGTCCGGCCGGTCCTCGCCGGTGAGCGTCAGCGGCCCGCAGCGCTGGTCCACCGTCATGCCCACCGCGCCGCCCGTGGACGTCTGGATGAGCACGTCCGTGCGCTTGCGGATGGCGCGGATGGCCGCGCGGAACAACTCCGCGTCCTGCGACGGCTTGCCGTCCGGCGTGCGCACGTGCAGGTGCACCATCGCCGCGCCGGCCTCGCGGCAACGCGCGGCGTCCTCGGCGATCTCCTCCGCGGTGATGGGCAGGTGCGGCGTCTGCTCGCGCGTCGTCTCCGCGCCCACCATGGCCGCGGTGATGACCATGGGCGTGCTCATGTCTGCCCCCGCTGCTTGTCCTTGGGCACCACACACGTCCCCGTGGCCCGGCACACCACCACCGGCTCCGACAGGACATCCGCCGCCGAGTCATTCACGTCCGGCCGCGGCTTGATGACCTTGCGCGCCTCGAAGCGCATCTTCCGCGACGTGTTGCCCGCGCTGATGATTTCGCCCTCCGCCTCGATGAAGTCGCCCGCGTACACCGGGGCCAGGAACTCCACCGAGTCATAGGCGCGAAACAGGCCCTCGTCCCCGTCGCTGCGGATGCACAGCTCCGTGGCCACGTCGCCAAAGAGCCCCAGCATCCGCGCGCCGTCCACCAGGTTGCCGCCGTAATGTGCGTCGTGGCTGCTCATGCGCAGCCGGATGACCGCCTTCGTTCCCGTGCTCACTGGGGCTCCCCCTGATAGTGCGCGTCCTTCGGCTCCTTGCCTTCCTTCTTGAGGAGCGCGTGGACGATGTAGTTGGCCACGTCGGACGGCTTGGTGCCGGGCCCGAAACCGGCGTCGAAGCCCAGCTCCAGCGCCAGCTTGTGGTCCACGCGGGGCCCGCCCAGCAGCAGCTGGACCTTGCCGTGGATGCCAGCAGCCTTCGCCGCTTCGATGAAGTGCCGCGAGTTGTCCTTGTGCACGTCGCGCTGGGTGACGACCTGGCTGACCAGGATGGCGTCCGCGTTGCGCGCCATGGCCTTCTTGATGAGGTCCTCGTTCGGCACCTGGCTGCCCAGGTTGAAGGCCTCGAACCAGGGGTAGCGCTCCAGGCCGTAGTCGCCCGCGTAGCCCTTCATGTTGAGGATGGCGTCGATACCCACCGTGTGCGTGTCCGTGCCCGTGCAGGCGCCGAACACCACGATGCGCCGCTTCACCTTCTCCTTGATGAAGGCGTTGAGGTCATCGAAGGACATCTTCTTCACGACGACTTCGGGCACGTCGATTTCGGCGTAGTCCAGCGCGACGGACGACCGGGCGTAGACGATGAAGAAGGTGTACGTGTCCGCGGCGCGCTCGGCGGCGGCCACCTTCACGTCAGTGAAGCCCATCTTCTTCGTGAAGACGGCGGCGGCCTCCTTGGCCTTCTCGGACAACGGCACCGGCAGGGTGAACGACAGCTGCACCACGCCGTCGTCCCGCCGGTCGCCGTAGGGACGGATGATCTGCTTGCTCGGCTTTACCATCGGCTCACTTCCCTCCGGCCCGCTGAATCTTGACGCTGGAGCCCACCTTCTGGGCCAGCGGCGCGAACCGCTCCTTCTTCGTCTGCTCCAGGTAGAAGACGACCGACCACGTCGTCTTTCCGTCGCAGCCCACATACGTCACGGAGTCCACCGCGCCACTGCCATCCGGCGCCACGTCCGTCTCCTGACGCTTCGCCGCTGGCTGGGCGCCCACCTTCAGACGCTCCCAGCCCTTGCCGCCAATGGACGCGACAATCTTGTCCACGCACGTCTGGGCCTTCATGCCCGCCGTCTGCACGGCGCCCACGTCCACCAGGAAGTAGGCGTCCCCGCTGGGCGCCTGGAACTTGCTCGTCCCATCCTCCTCGGTGCGGTTCCACGAGGCGGGAACCTGGATGGACACGTTCTTCACCTGGACCTGCGCCAGCGCATCCGCGGAGCCGCCCGCGGAGAGAACCATGGCAAGGATTGAACCGAGCATCACTGCGCCTCCAGGAGTTCCAGGAACGGGTTGAAATAGTCCGGCGCCTTCTCCAGCACGCCGTCGAGGCCCTTGCCGCCGGTCTCCTCACGCTTCACGTCACCGAAGTGGCCCCGGCCGATGGCGGTCACCATGCCCTCGTCGCGGCACTCCTGGAGCAGCTGCTCCGCCCGGGCGAACACCTCGCGCGCGCGGTTGGCGATCTTGCCGTCCTCGCGGACGGTGAACTCCTCGTCGATGCCTCGCGCCGCGCGGTGGATGTAGGCCGCGGACTTGAGCGCCACGTAGCGGTCCGCCAGGAGCGGCGTGTGCATGGCCTCCGTCATCATGCCCAGCAACTGGATGCCCTGCCGTGTCCACATGGCCACCAGGTTCGCCATCACGTCGTACGTGTGGCTGAAGAAGATGTCCGTCTCCTTGTGCTTGGTGGGCGGCATGTACTTCAACGGCGCGTCCGGGAAGCAGCGGCGCACCAGCATGGCCTGGGACAGCTCGAGCAGCAGCGTGTCCTCGCGGTACGGATCGATTTCGTACGCGTGGCCGATGCCCAGCTGCCAGTCCTTGAGGCCCGCGCGCTTGGCGAAGCACTCGTTGATGAACTGGCTGGCGATGACGGTGTGGGCCGCGTCGTACGCGTCCGCGGTGGTGATGTAGTTGTCCTCGCCGGTGTTGATGATGATGCCGGCCAGGGCGCAGATGCGGCGGCTGAAGTACTGGTCGATGAACGTGCGCCGCATGTTGATGTCACGGAAGAGGATTCCGTACATCGCGTCGTTGAGCAGCATGTCCAGCTTCTCGTAGGCCGCGCAGAAGGCGATCTCCGACATGCAGAGGCCGGACGAGTAGTTGGTCAGCTGGATGTAGCGCTTGAGCTTGCGGCTCTCGTCGTCCAGGGCCTCGCGCATGATGCGGAAGTTCTCCTGGGTGGCGTAGGTGCCGCCGTAGCCCTCCGTCGTCGCGCCGTGGGGCACGTAGTCCAGCAGCGACTGCGCCGTGGACCGGATGACGGCGATGACGTCCGCGCCCGCCTGGGCCGCCGCGCGCGCCTGGTCCACGTCGTCATAGATGTTGCCCGTGGCCACGATGACGTACTTGTGCGGCGCCGGGGGCATGGGGAACTGCTTGCGGAGCTCTTCGCGCTGGGCGATGCGGGCCTTCAGGTCATCGAGCGCGGCGCGGGCTTCCGCGCGCACCTCCTCGCGGAGGTTGTGCTCCTGCTCGGGCGACAAGGGGGCCAGCTTCTCCGTGGGGAGCGCCGTCAGCCGCTCCACGGCCTCCAGCGGGCTCTTCGCGCCCAGTTGCAGCGCGCGGCCGTACCAGTAGGCGGCGCCCTTGTTGAGCACCCCGGCGGCCTTCAGCTTGTCCACCATCAGGTTGGCGAGCGGCACGCCCCGCGCGCCAGCTCCAGAGAGGCCGAAGAAGCGCAACACAGTGCGCTCGGTCGAAACAGTGGTGTTACGGCGGATGAGGTCGAAGATCGGGTTGACGATTTCGTCCGCCAGCTTGCGCGCATTTGCAATCCGCGCGTCTTCAATGAACGGGCCTGGCATGGACGCACCTTACCCGCCCGAACGCCAGCGGGTAGCGCCGATGCGCACCTGTATCACGTTGCTGCACTGCATTATCGGTTCCGAGGTCAAAGCACCGAAGGGCCGGTGGCCGCCCCCACCGACAGAGCGGTGACGCCACCGCCCTTTCGGTGACTGCTCTTGAACTCAACAGATAACCCACTGGAATCATTCAGAATCGAGCGGTGGCATGCCCCCTGCTCAGGACGGGACTGCCTTACCCCCTGAGACAAGGAGAGTCCCTTGCAAACCCGCTCCCTGCTTCTGACCGCCATTCTCTTTGGCGGTTCGGCCGCCGTCGCCGCGACGCCCCCTCCCCTGACGACGGACACCGGCTCCCCCGTGGGGACCAACCAGAACTCCAAGACGGCCGGCCCGCGTGGCGGCGTCCTCTTGGAGGACTTCCACCTCATCGAAAAGCTGGCGCGCTTTGACCGTGAGCGAATCCCCGAGCGCGTGGTCCACGCCCGCGGCACCGGCGCCTACGGCACCTTCGAGAGCTACGGCGACTTCTCCAAGCTGACGCGCGCGTCCCTCTTCTCCGCCAAGGGCAAGAAGACGCCGATGTTCGTGCGCTTCTCCACGGTCATCCATCCGACGGGCTCGCCGGAGACGCTGCGCGATCCTCGCGGCTTCGCGCTCAAGTTCTACACGGACGAGGGCAACTGGGACCTGGTGGGCAACAACCTGCCCGTCTTCTTCATCCGCGACGCCATCAAGTTCCCGGACATGGTGCACTCGCTGAAGCCGTCGCCCATCACGAACAAGCAGGACCCGAACCGCTCCTTCGACTTCTTCTCGCACCTGCCCGAGTCGACGCACATGCTCACGCAGGTGTACTCGGACATCGGCATCCCGGCGAACTACCGCCAGATGAACGGGCACGGCGTGCACGCCTTCAAGTTCGTCAACGCGAAGGGCGAATACAAGTACGTGAAGTTCAACTGGAGCTCGCAGCAGGGCGTGAAGAGCCTCACCGCCGAGGACGCCGCCCGTGTCATCTCCGAGGACCACCAGCACGCCACCACGGACCTCTACGCCACCATTGGCGCGGGCAAGTTCCCCTCGTGGGAGCTGAGCGTGCAGGTGCTGGACCCCAAGGAGTTGGACAAGTTCAGCTTCGACCCGCTCGACGCGACGAAGATCTGGCCCGAGGCACAGGTGCCGTCCATCAAGCTGGGCAAGTTCACGCTCAACAAGATGCCGGACAACTTCTTCGAGGAGACCGAGCAGGCGGCCTTCTCCCCTGGCGTGCAGCCGCCGGGCATCGAGCCCTCCGAGGACCGCCTCCTGCAGGGCCGCCTGTTCTCCTACGCCGACACCCAGCGCTACCGCCTTGGCGCCAACTACCAGTCGCTGCCCATCAACCGGGCCCGCGCGACGGTGAGCAACAACAACGAGGCGGGCAGCATGAACTTCGCCAACACGAAGTCGGACGTGAACTACGAGCCCAGCGTCAGCCGTGAGACGCAGGACGCGCCCCCGTACCTCTTCTCCAACGCGCCGCTCAGCGGCACCACGCAGCAGCGCGGCATCGAGAAGACGGACCCCTTCGCACAGGCCGGCGCCTTCTATCTGGCGCTCGACGCCGGCGGGAAGGACCGCCTCATCAAGAACCTGGCCGCGGACCTGAACAAGGTGCGTGATGCCAGGGTGAAGGCGCGCATGGTGGGTCACTTCTTCATGGCCAACCCTGACTACGGCACCCGCCTTGCCAAGGCGGTCAACGTGAAGCTGGACGACGCCAAGGCCGCCGTGGCCACGCTCGCCGCCCGCTGATTCGTTCCTCTCCGGGCCCTGGCATGGCTGTCTCCGCCAGTGTTCGGCGCTTCCCGCCAATCCCCCTGGGCGAAGGCCGGGATGTGGTGGCGCCCGGCGACTCCCCCCTCTCGCCGCCCGTCGCATCCCGGTCTTCCCTCAGCGGGAGCAGGCCCCCTCTCTTCTGGAGTCCGTCATGATTCGCAAGCTGCTACTGGGAACGCTGGGCCTGTTGATGCTGGGGGCCGGCGTGTTGACGGCCGCGTGGATGTCCCTGCGCGCCACGCCTGCGCCGCAAGGGCGTCTGCTGGCCACGAGCGAGGCGGAGCGCTACCTGCTGGCCGCCGCCCGTGCCGGAGAGACGGACATCGTCGCCGGGCTCGTCCAGGCGGGTACGCCAGTGGAGGCGCGGGATGCTCGCGGCTTCTCGCCGCTCATCCTCGCCGCGTACCACGGGCATGAGGACACGGTGCGCGCCCTGCTCTCCGCCGGCGCGGATGCGTGCGCGGGTGACAACAACGGCAACACCGCGCTCATGGGCGCGGCCTTCAAGGGCTACGCGGACATCGTCGGACTGCTCAATCAGCAGCCCTGCGCGGTGGACCAGAGCAACCGCTTCGGCCAGACGGCGCTGATGTTCGCGTCCCTGTTCGGCCGCGAGGAGGTGGTAGACCAACTCCGGCAGCAGGGGGCCTCCCCTGACGTGCGCGATGGCAGCGGCCGCAGCGCCCAGGACTGGGCACGCACGCAGGAGCCCAGCGCGCCCGTGCCCCAGGCGCCCACCGCGCCGGAGACATCCGCCTCGGCGCGATGACACGGAGGCGCTGCCCCGCCCGGGATGAGGCAAGGTGGCCCCATCCCGGTGACGACGCCGCTGGGCATCGGGGCAGACGGCTCGGCTGCTAGATGTATCGCGTGCCGAAGAGCTGGAGCAGCTGCGGCTCGGTGCGCAGCAGGTCCAGCGTCAGCGCGGCGTGGCCGGGCACGTACCCGTTGCCCACCACCATGGTGACGTCCTTGCCCACGCCCTCGGCGCCCAGGGCCGCCGCGGTGAAGCTGGTGGCCATGGAGAAGAAGATGGCCGTGCCGCCGTCCTTCACCGACAGGATGGTGGCCATCTCCGTGTTGCCCACGCTGGCGCAGTTGACCACCAGGTCGCAGAGCTGACCGTCCGTCGCCTTGCTCACCGTCTCCATGACGTCCACGCCCTGCGTCGCGTCCACCTTCAGGGCCACGTCACACAGGCCAATGCCGGACAGCAGGTCCAGCGCGCCCTGCGACACGTCGAGCGCGAGCAGCTTGCCCCGGCTCTCCAGGTTGCGCCGCGCCTGCGCCAGACACAGCGCCCCGCTCTTGCCCGCGCCCAGCACCGCCACCGTCATGCCCGGCCGCACGTGCCGGGCCACCAGCGCGGGCGCGCCACACACGTCCAGCGCCGCGAGCGCCAACGTGTCCGGCATGTCCGTGGGCAGCTTCGCGTAGATGCCGCTGGCGAACAGGATCGCGTGTCCGCGGATGTCCACGCGGTCGATGTCCGCGTGCACCGCCTTCACCTCTTCGATGACCAGCGGCGTCAGCGTCAGGCTCACCAGCGTGGCGATGCGGTCGCCCACCTTGAGCAGCTCGCGCGCGGGGTGCCTGGCGCCCAGCTCCTTCACGCGGCCAATCAACATGCCGCCCGAGCCCGTCACGGGGTTCTGCATCTTCCCCCGCTCACGGACGATTTCCTGGATGCGCTCGCCAATGCGCTTCGCGTCGCCGCCCACCTCGCCCTTGATCTGCTTGAAGGACGCGGCGTCGATGTTGAGGCTCTCCACGTCGATGAGCAGCTCGGACTCGCGGCACGGCAGCGAAGGATCCAACTGCTTCGCGCGCTGGGGCAGCACGCCCTTCTCGCCAACGACGCGAGACAGCCCGTAGAGGTCGATGCTCATGTTCCCGTCTCCCTGAAGGTTGTCGGGCGCCCGGCCCCGCCACGGCGGGGCGCACCCAGGGAGGCGTCTACCCGCTCGGGCGGGGAAAAGGCCAGCGCCACGTCACGCGCGGTGGGCCGAGGCGTCCCCCAGCGGGCATCCCGACCACCGCGCGACAGGCCCTGGCCCCGTGCGTCAGTCCTGCGCCAGGTTCGGCACCAGGACTGACAGCGAGCGCGCGAAGCGGTACGACACACCGGAGTGGCCGTCCTCGAACTCCTCGTGGACGCGCTCCACGCCCGCGTTCTTGAAGTCCTCCGCGAGCATCCGTGTGCCCCAGCGGATGTTGAACTCGTCACGCGTCCCACAGTCCAGGTACACCGTCTTCAGCTTCCGGAACGCGTCCATGAACTTGGGCACGAAGCGCACCGGGTCGTGCACCAGCCACCGGTTCCACACGTCGAGCCGCAGCCGGCCCGTGTTCGCGTCGAAGGGCAGCTCCACGTTGAGCGGCTCGCCCTTCTTCGGAGAATACGCGGCGGCCATCGCCAGGACGTTCACCACTGGGAAGTCGTCCCCGCGCATCTTCGTCTCACTCACGCGCGCCCGGAACTCGGCATGCCACGCCTCCACGCCGCCGGCCTTCAGCAACGCCGCCGCGGCCTTCGGGAGGTCCGGCAGGTAGCAGTATTCAAAGTAGGAATCCGCCGCGTGCGCGCCCACGTGGGAGAACAGTTCCGGGTGGTAGCGGCCCATCACCAGCGCGCCGTAGCCACCGGAGCTGTGCCCCACCACGGCGCGCGAGGCCGCCTTCGGCAGGGTGCGGTAGGTGCGGTCCACGAAGCCCACCACGTCCTTGGTCAGGTAGTCGCGATACCGGCCAATGGCGTCGCTGTTCACCCACTGGCTGCCACCCAGCGACGTCCAGGCATCCGGGAAGACGCCGATGACGGGCGGAATCGCGCCCGACTCGACGAGCGCGTCCAGGCGCTGGGGGACGGTGGGCGCGAAGCCCGACGCGTTCGTCCACGAACCGCCGCTGTTGCCGAAGGCATGCAGGAAGTAGACGACGGGGTAGCGTCTCTCATCCGCGCCGTAGCCTGGCGGGAGGTACACGGTGAGCTTGCGGCGAGCCGGGTCCCCCAGCGGGTTCGACTCCAGCGCGGGCGACAGCAGCTCACTCGACTCCAGCAATCCATTCATCCGTGCATTCCCTTCATCGGGCCCGCGGCTACGCGCGCGAACCGGGTTGCTTCCCCAGCACCTTCATCACCGCCTGGAGGTCCTCCCATGCCTTGCGCTTCTCCGCCGGGCTGCGAAGGAGGTACGCCGGGTGGAAGGTGGGCATCAGCTGGATGCCCTCGTAGGTGCGCCAGTTGCCACGCAGGCGGGTGATGGGCGTGCTGTCCCGCAGCAGCGTCTGCGCCGCGAACTTGCCCAGCGCCACCACCACCTTGGGCTGGATGGCGGCCAACTGCGCGCGCAGGAAAGGCTCGCAGGCGGCAACCTCCTCCGGCTCCGGATTGCGGTTCCCCGGTGGCCGGCACTTCACGACGTTGCAGATGTAGACGTCGTCGCGGCGGTAGCCCATCGCGCCAATCATCTTCGTCAGCAGGTCGCCGGCCGCGCCGACGAAGGGCACGCCCTGCAGGTCCTCATTCTCCCCGGGGCCCTCGCCCACGAACACCAGCTCCGCGCGGGGGTTGCCCGAGCCGAACACGAGGTTCTTGCGCGTCGAGCACAGCTTGCAGCGCTGGCAGTCGCCCAGCTCCCGGCGAATCTCGTCCAACGTCGGCCGCTCGCCGTTCGCCGCGCCATGCAGCGCCCCAGCGGGCCGCGGCGTGGGCGGCGGCGCATCCACACGCATTCCCGCGACCGGCGACCGCGGCGCCGGAGGCTGGCCCTCAGCGGCGCCGAGAGCCATGCCCCCCGGACGCATGGGAGGCGTGGACGGGGGCGGCACCCGCGCTGGCGCTGCGGCACCGACTCCCAGCGGCCCCGCTGCACCCGCAGGAGTCGCCGGGCTCGGCCGCTCCGTGCCGATGGAACGGTGCTCCGGTGCCGGGCTCGCCAGCGGCGGCCGGGGCAGCGGTGCCTCGGGGCGAGCAGGAGGCGCGGCGTCCACGGCCCCCTGTGTCCGGGCGAAGCGCGCGCGCAAGGAGGGAGCCGAGCGCTGGAGCTCGAGCGCCGCCTTTGCGTCAATCATCAGCACCCGGCCAGCGGCCTCCTCCTGCCAGAGGAGGTGGCGGCGCACATCGTCCAGCAGGGCGCTCAGGTCCTGCGAGGCCTCGGGCGTGTCATCAATCACGGTCCTGGATCGGTACCGGACGTGGCGCCCATGCGCAAGGAAGCGGACGCCCAAGCCGGCTGTTCGCCTCCCGCCAGAGCAGTTCCAGGCTCACGCCTGGAGTCCTACCCCGCCCTGCCCCCAGTCATCCGCCCTGGGGGCACCCCGGGCCCACGCTATCTTGCGCCCCGAACCCGGTGTCACGCAGCGAGGAGCCGCCATGGAGCACCCGAACCCGGATTACCGCCAGGACACGGAGGACCTGTTCACATCGGCCGCCTTCGTCATGGACCTGGGCATCCAGCCCGTGGACATCCGCCCCGGCGAGGTGGAAGCCCGGCTGGTGGTGCAGCCCCGGCACCTGCAGCAGGACGGCGTCATCCACGCGGGCGTCCAGGCCACGCTGGCGGACCATACGGCGGGCGCGGCGGCCTTCTCCGTCGTGCGAAAGGGCCAGCGAGTGTTGTCCACCAGCTTCACCGTCCACCTGCTCCAGACGGCGTCCGGTGAGGAATTGCGGTGCAAGGCCCGGGTGCTGCGCGCCGGCCGCCGGCTCATCGTCACGGAATCCGAGGTCCACGCCGTCTCCGGCGGCACGCCCCGGCTCGTGTCGAAGACCACCGTCACCCTCGCGGTGATGGAGCCCCGCTAGGACGGTGACACGAGCAGCAATTCGATGAGGGCCTGCGCCACCTCGTACTTGCTGCCCTGGAGTTCATGCTGCGCGCCCGAACGCGTGAGCACCGTCACCCGGTTGGTGTCCGTTCCAAAGCCCGCGCCAGGGGCCGTCACGTCGTTGGCGACAATCGCGTCCAGCCCCTTGCGCTCCAGTTTTTCGCGCGCGTGCGCCACCACGCGCTCCGTTTCCGCCGCGAAGCCCACCAGCACCGGCCGCTTTGGCTGTCCCGCCACCTTGCGGGAGGCCTCCGCGAGCACGTCGGGCGTGCGCACGAGCGTCAGCGCCTCGGGCGACGTCGAAGCGCCCTTCTTCACCTTCTGCGGCGCGCGCGTCTCCGGACGCCAGTCACTGACCGCCGCCGTGGCGATGAACGCATCCACGGTGCCCACCCGTGAGAGCACCTCGCGCGCCATGTCCTCCGCGCTCACCACGTCCACGACGTCCAAGCCGCCGCGCTCCACGGTGCCCACGGGACCGAGCACCACCGTCACCTCGGCGCCCTGGGTCCGGGCCGCGTGCGCGAGCGCCATGCCCATCTTCCCCGTGGAGGGATTGGAGATGAACCGCACCGGGTCCAGGAACTCGCGCGTGGGGCCCGCCGTCAGCAGGACCCGCTTCCCCGCCAGTGGGCCAGCGCCGAAACGCGCCGCGACCGCCTGGACGATGGCGGGAACGTCCGCCAGTCGCCCCTCCCCCACGTCACCACAGGCCAGCATCCCCGCGCCTGGGCCCACGCGCGAGAAGCGCGGATAGGCCAGCAGGGCCGCCAGGTTCTCCTGCGTCAGGGGGTTGTCCCACATGGCCACGTTCATCGCCGGCGCCAGCACCACCGGCCCCCGGAAGGCGAGCAGCGACGTCGTCACGGCGTCGTTCCCCATGCCCGCGCGGATGCGCGCCAGCAGGTCCGCGGTGGCTGGCGCCACGACGAACGCCTCGGCCCAGCGCGCAAGGTCCAGGTGGCCGAAGTTCCCCTCCTGGGCAGGGTCGAAATAGTCCGTGAGCACAGGGTGCCCGCTGAGCGCCTGGAAGGTGAGCGGGGTGACGAACTGGCGCGAGGACTCCGTCATGGCCACCCGCACCTCGGCGCCTGCACGCGACAGCTCCCGCACCAGCTCGCAGGCCTTGTACGCCGCGATGCCGCCACCCACGCCAACGACCACCCGGCGGCCTTTCAGAGTCGTCACGTCCATGCGGCTTCCTAATGCGCGGGGAGGCGGGCTCGCAACCGTCCCGGCAGGGCCTCAGTGGGCCATCATCACGACGTCACTGGCCGAAGGCACATCCACGACGCGGACCTCCGGTCCGCCGGGGGTCTCCACGTGGAAGTTGCCCCACACCAGCGTGTACCGCCCGGGCCGCAGGCCGCTCAGGCGGACCTGCTCCGACCGGGGCTGGTACACGACCTGCGCCCAGCGCGAGCGCATCAACGCCACCGCCGGAGGATTGCCCACCGCCCCCAGCTCTCCCGCGACGACCCACAGCGCCCGGCCCCGCTCCGGCTTCACCTGGACGGCCAGCGACGCGGTGCCCGGCGCCGGGCCCAGGTCCAGCGACATCTCCGAGCCGCCAACCTGCACCACCAGCGCCGGCTCGCCAGAGAACTCCCGGTTCGCGCCCAGCGCGAAGCGGTAGTTGCCCGGGGAGACCTCCACGCTGTAGCCGCCATCCGGCCCGGTGACGATGGTGAGCGGTTCGCTGCGGTCCGCGTTGACGGCCTCGACCTCGAAGCCCGCCGCGGGGCTCCCGTCCGGGCGGTACACCCGGCCGCTCAAACGCGTGGCCTGCCGCAGCTTGAGCTCCACCGGTCCCCGCGCGCCCCGCTCCAACGACTGGGTGGCGCTCAACCGCCCCTTGCGCGCCGTGAGCGAGTAACGCGTCACATAGGGCGGGCTGGCCACCGTGAAGGTGCCGTCCGGCCCGGAGAGCACGGAGTCGTCACAGACGTCGCACGACACCACGGCATCTGGCACCGGCCCACCGCCCTCGTCGACCACGCGGCCCGAGACACCCGGCAGCTTCTCCAGCACCAGGTCTCCCAGGTCGGGCGAGACCGGGCGATCCACCATCATCGGCTCGTAGCCCGCCGCGTCCACCGATGCGATGACGCGGTCGCCCGCCGTGGGCAACGGCAGCTCGAAGCGGCCATCCGGTGCATTCACATCGTGCTCGTCCACGCGAAAGCGGCGCACCGGCTCACCGTCATCACCCACGACACGCCCGCGATAGACGTCGCGCTTCCTGAGCACCACTCGCACCGGAGGGCCACCCGCCTTGCCCTCGGCGCGCTCGATCTGGTCGTAGCCCGGGTGCCTCACCTCCAAGCGGTAGCCCCGGTCCGGCCGCAGCGCACGGAACTCGAAACGGCCGCTCGCGTCGGACTGCACGGGCTCCGCGCCACGGGGCACCACCACCAGCGTGGCGCCCGCTACCGGCGCGTTCTGCCCGTCCACCACCTCGCCACTGAGCGGCGCTCCGGGCCTCAGCTCCGCTTCCAGCTTCAGCGTCTGCCCATCCGTCAGCGTCACCTCCCGGCGCTCCGACGGCTGATAGTCGGGATGGGACGCCATCATCGAATACGTGCCCGCGGGCATCCCGCGCATCGGGACCATGCCATCCGAGCCGGACGGCCGGTCACTCCGGAAGATGCCTTGCTGATCAACCCACAGCACCACGTCCGCGCCTTCCACGCGGCGGCCCTCCGCGGAGACGGTCACTTCCAACGACGCGCGAGGCTCCAGTGCCAGTTGCACGTCGGTGGCCGGCGCGGTCACCTTCAGCTGGCCACCGCCCCACTCCGAGTGGTGCGCGTGGAGCTCGTAGAGCCCCGGCGTGGGCACCTGCGCGCTGAAGTGCCCTTCCGCGTCCGCCAGCGTCGACGCACCCGTGGGCTGCACCAACACGGACACGCCCGGCGCGGGCCGGCCATAGACATCCAGCACCTGCCCGCTGATGACGGTGGCGCGCTCCATCTCCAGTTCGAGCGCCGTCTCCCCTGGCGTCACCTTCGCGGGCAGCTGCGCATCACGGAAGCCCTCGGCCTGACCGGTCAGCACGTAGCTGCCCACGGCCAGGGGGCCCAGCGTCACCAACGCGCCGTTGCCACCGCGCGCCTGCCGGACAACCTCCCCCGTCGGCATGCGCAACAGCAGCTCCGGTTGCGGCACGGGCTGCCCGTCTTCATCCACCACCGTGACGAGCAGGCTCCCCGCTTCCTCCAGCGCCAGCGTCACCTGGGTGACGTGCTCGTCCAGCGTCAAGACGCGGGGCACGGACGCCAGGCCCTTGGCATCCGCGGTCACCACCAATTGGTCCGGATACAAGCCGGTGAAGCGCACCGGAGTACCGTCCGTGCGCAGCTCCCGCGACAGGTGGTCCGCGCGCAGCCGCACCAGCGCGGCCGCGGGGGAACCATTTCGGGTGACGCGGACCTCCAGGGTGCGCGCGGGCGTCAGCTTCAGGCGCACGGGCTGTGGCCCCGCCTCCACCTGGGCCCCCACCGCGGGCAGGTACCCCTCCGCCGTAGCCAGCACATAGAAAGGCCCTTCGCCCAGGCCCGTCAGGGTGAAGCGGCCATCCGCTCCGCTCGTGGACTCGAAGTGCAGCGGCGCCCGCCGCGACATTCCGTGCACGTGAGCCCCTGCCAAGGGCCGGCCAGCGTCGTCCACCACCTGCCCCACCAGGGTGCGCAGCGGCGGCAGGTACAGCTCAACCGGGTCCCCAGGCGCGGCCCGCTCGCGGAGCGCGACGCCCAGCCCTGGCGCGCGGGCCCACACGGAGAAGGACACGCCAGCCAGTTGCTCGAAGCGGAAGCGCCCTTCCGCGTCCGTGCTGACCGTGGCCCGCGGCGTCAGGAAGCCCTGCTGCTGCTCGAAGAACGCCAGCGTGTGCAGCGCCGTCTCACGCGCCTGGCAGGACAGGAGCGCCTGGCCACATGCATCACAATGAACGCCCAGGAGCGTCCGCTCCGCGCTGGCGGCCAGGAACACCTCCGCGCCCGCGACGGGACGACCCGAGGCGTCCAGCACACGTCCCGTGAGCGTCAGCCCCTCGCCCGCGGAGGCCACGTCCACGGCGGCGAACTCCGGCAGGGCCTTGCCAGTGGAGGCGTGTGAGTCGCGAGCGGCGGGCCCCGTCTCCGTTCCGGGCCACAGCCACACCAGCCCTGCCGCGAGCAGGGTCGCCATCACGCCTATGACAATCCAGTTGCGCATGCGCAGACGGCGCGGACGTTAGCCCGGGGCCGGGCGCGGAACGGCCGATTCCCCCTGAAAATTCCGGACGCGTCCTTTCCCGAACGCATGGGCGAGCCGCGCCTACAGCTTGTCTTCGAGGTCATCCAGGCGCTTCTCGACCCGCTCGAAACGCTCCTGGGTCGAATCCGCCATGGAAGTCAGCAGCCGGGCCATGCGGCCCGCGTGGGCCTCCATCCGGCTCATGCGTCCCGACACGGAACGCAGCCCCACGATCATGGACTCCACGGTCGACATCATCGTCTCCATGTTGCCCATCATGGAGTCCATGTTCGTCTGCATGGCCGCCATGTTCGTCCGCATGGCCACCATGTTCGACTGCATGACCGCCATGTTCGTCTGCATGGTCGCCATGTTCGTCTGCATGGTCGCCATGTTCGACCGCATGGTCGCCATACCGGCTCGCATGGCCCCCATGCCCATCGCCATGCCTTCGACGTCCCCCTGCGTCGCCCTCAGCTCATGGCGCAGCTCAACCACCTCGCCCAGGAACTTCACCACCACGTCGCCGCCCACCGCCCTCGCCATACGTCGCCCTCCGACAACGGAACGGCGCGAACGTACCTGGGACGTCTGACGTGCTTGGGATTCGGGACGAAGCGACTTCGGTCGACGAGGGGCCATGACGCGTCCTCCTACTCCTCGGCGAACGGAGCAATCGCCTGGGCCACGGCCAGTTCCTGCCGTGCCTCGCTGAGCTCCGAGTTGGTGGCGCGAAGCCGGTCGCTGAGCACCTGGACGAAGCTCCAGAGCATCTTCACCGCGAGGATGGACTCGCGCTTCATCAGGCCCATCAGGTCCGGCCGCGAGATGACCATGGTGCGTGTGGGCTCCGTCGCCCGCACCGTCGCTGAACGCGGCGCGTTGTCGATGAGCCCCATCTCTCCGAAGTGGCCCCCCGCGCGCAGCTCGGCGATCTCCACGCCGTTCTTCTCGATGGCCACCCGGCCCCGGATGACGACGAAGAGCTCCTCGCCCGGCTGCCCCTCCACCACGATTTCACGCCCCGCGGGATACGTGCGCGTGGTCGCGATGGACAGCACCGCCGTCTGCTCCTTGTAGGTGAGGTGACGGAAGAGCGGAATCTTGCGCAGCGCCTCCATGCGCGACTGCGCTTCGCTCGACTCCTCGCTGACGCTGGAGCCTTCGCCCGCGACCTTCACCACCACCGCGGTGATGTTGTCCTTGCCTCCGCGCTCGTTGGCGACGTCGATGAAGCGCTTGGGCAGGTCCGCGGGCGCGATGCCAGCGATGAGCGGAAGGACCTCCTCGTCCTCGACATAGCCGTGCAGGCCGTCCGAGCAGAGGATGAACATGTCCCCGGGCACCAGGTCCACGATGAGCGTGTCGACCTGGACGGACTCCTGGATGCCCACCGCGCGGGTAATCACGTTGCGGTACTGCGAGTTGGCGGCCTGGTCCTTGGTAATCGTGCCGGCCTTGAGCTGCGCGGCGACCAGCGTGTGGTCCTCCGTCAGCCGGTGACACTGGCCATGCCGCACCAGGTAGACACGGCTGTCACCCACGTGGCCGATGACGCCCTTGTTGCCGCCCACCGCGAGGCACACGAACGTCGTGCCCATGCCGCGCTTGGTCGCGTCCGACATCGCCGTCCGGTAGATGTCCGCGCACGCGCGCTGGACGGCCACCTCGACGAGCGCCGCCGCCGCGGAGCGGCTGTCCGGCGTCGGGTTGATACCCAGGTCCTTCAACAGATGGCGGTTGGCGGAGATGTGCTGCTTGACGACCTCCGTGGCCCGGTTGCTCGCGACCTCGCCGGCCGCGTGACCGCCCATGCCGTCAGCCACCACGTAGAGACCGAGCGCCGCATCCACCAGCATCGCGTCTTCGTTGTGCTGCCGCTTGCGGCCGACGTCGGTCAGTCCAAAAGCTTCTGTGGTCAAGGCCACCGCGAACACTCCCGTGTGTGACAGAGGGCGACTCCGCACGTTACGCAGGCCCACGAAGACGTGGCAAGGCTCAGGGAGCCATCCTCACGGCCAGCATCCGCACAAAACCGCTGGTCGTGTAGAACCCGACCTCCACCTGGCCGAAGCGCAACCGAGCTCCATCCGCCACCGGAACGGCCTTCCGGGGCACGAGGCGGACGCCCCCCGCCCAGGAGCCATTCTTGGACCCGGCGTCCGTCAGCAGGAAGCCCGCATGGCCTTCCTCCCGGCTGAACCAGGCGTGGAACCGGGACACGCTCCCGTCGTCCAGGACCACGTCGTTGTTGCCCGTCCGCCCCACGGTGATGCCCCGCCCGAAGGCGTTCGTCCGCGATTTCACGACGGGAAACACCAAGGGCCCGCTGGCCCCCAGCGTGGGGTTCCCCGCGTTCGTCACCGTCTTCAGACGGTACTCCTCCCCGTCCCCGCCGCGGTCTTCCTCCGTCGCTGGAGTGAAGACGAGCAGCGCGGCTGGCAGGTTCCGCTCGAAGACTTCTCGGTTGCGGAGGTATCGCGACACATGGGCACTGAGCGGCTCGGGCATACGCGGCGTGCGAACAGGGTGCTCGCAAGCCGCACTCTACGCAAAGCCTAGCGCCAATCCACGAACAACCCGACCATCGGGCCACCTACGAAGAAGCGGGCAAGGCTGCGGCGCTTGTAGCCAAATACCTCGGCATACCCCACAGCGAGCCCACCGGCGATGTCCCCGAACTGGTAGCCCAGGTGGACGCGGCCCTCGATGAGGCCCGCCACGCGCCGGTCCTTCTCCAGCCCACCGTCGAAGTCCGCGCCGTAGAAGACGGGACCGCCGGTGACCTGGAAGCCCCAGTGCACCTGGCCGGGCAGGTGGTTCCGGTAGCCCACACCCACCTGCGGGCTGTGCTGGTAGAATGAGCGGACCGCGTTCTGCGCCTTGCCCTCCTCGGCATCGGGGAACGCGAGCCCCCACGACAGACTGCCCTCCAGCAGCAAGGCGAAGGCGTCCTTGCGGTCCTGGTAGAAGGTGAACTGCCACTGCACCTTCGTCTGGGAGGCCACCAGGCCATCCTGGGCGCTGACCCCCAGAAGCACGCCGCGAGGCGCCCAGGCGGGCGTCGGAGAGCGGTGCTCAGGAGGCCGCCGCGCCTCCTGCGCGCCCGCGGAAGAGGCCAGACCAAGAACACCAACCAGCAGAACGGGGAGCTTGCGGAGCATGGGAGCCTCTTCCCGCCATGGCGCGGCCCGCTTGTCAACGGACTGTTCGTTTGGTTATGACGCGCCTTTGTTACCTTCGGATGGGCCCAGGCCGGGGATGTCCTCCCGGAACCGCTCACCGCGGGGCACAAGGAGCTGAACCCCGCATGCCAGTCGTGACAGTCCGGGCCGGAAACAAACAGCGCCCGGGTAGGTTCGACGTACTCGTCCGCAAGACCACGGAGAAGGTCTCCGACCTGTTGGAGGAAAGTGACAGGGTGCTCGTGGTCTACGAGCAGGGCTGCGCGAGCCTCTACTACGAGCGCGAAGGCGACATGCCCCACGCGCCCACGGTGAACCGCCCTTCCTGAGCGCGAATCGCCGGCGGTCCTTCGCTACACCGCGCGCCGGCGCAGGGGCATCGTAAGACACCGGACGCTGCCGTTGCCTCGCTCCAGCGCCTCGATGTCGACGCTCGCCACCTCGATGCCGGCCACCTTCGCCAAAGGACGAAGGCCCACCGAGGCGCTCTCCGAGGCGAGAATCAGGTTGGGCCCCACGTAGATGAAGTTCGACATGAAGCCGCTCTCCCCTTTCGGCTCGAAGGGGATGACGCGGCGGCCCCGCTGGGCGAAGTAGCCGTCAAAGGGCTCCCAGTGCGGCGCCACCCCCTGTGCGAACACCTGGATGGGCGTGTGGCGAAGAAAGGCCCGCGCCACCACCGCCTGCGGCCCAAGCACGTTGAAGGCCAGATCCAGGTGGATGATGCCCAGGTTCTCCGGGATGCGGACGACGGCGGCCTCGCGGAAGCCTGAACGCCACGCCAGCTCCAGGAAGGGTTGAAGCGCCCGCGCGTCGCTGCGCAGCCCCACGTTGACCAGCAACCGCTCCGCGTCGAGCACGAAGACGTCCCCGAACTCGATGCGCGCGGACGTCGCGCCCTCGTCGCTCGACAGGTCCGGCTGGAGCTGGGACAGCGCGCGGTGCGCCACGTCGAACTCCGCCAGCCGCACGGGAAAGGCCGCAGTGCCCGTCACCAACTGACGCCCGAGCACCGCCGCGGTATCGCGGACAAACACCCGGTTCACCGTGGTGTCGCTCACCGCGCGCTCGCGCTCCGGTAGCAGCTCCCACAGGTCAATCGTCTGGCAGCCGAGACGCGTCAGCGTGTCCCGCAGGCGGCCAAAGGCGTCCTCCGCCTCACTGCGCGTGACAGGCCGCATGAAGCCGACCGCCGCCACCTCCTCCGCGCTGGTGACGTCCAGCGCCGCGGGCCGGAACACCGCCACGCAATCCAACTGGCCTGATTCGGACCAGCACTCGAACTCGCTGAACGCCATCTGCAAGCACCTGTCGTCACAGCGGTGAGTCAGCCCTGACTCCTGGCGCCGAGACCCCACCTGGAAAGCGCCAACCCCTGCCTGAGCGCTGGCACCAGAAATTTACCTCGGAACTCCGTCAAGACTAGTCGGATTCAAAACGATTTCATAATAATCCAGATCTGCAGGATTACACTCCAGGTCCGTGATTTTCCATGAAGTCATCCTTCGGTGTCTCACAGGCCCCTGTGGATTCCCCTCTGGTCTCCGGTGTGTCCGGAGACCGCACGCGCGATGAAATCGCGGCGTGGCTTCGGGCCTACGTCGCCGAGTCCGCCGAGCTCACGCCCGAAGAGGTCGACCTCCAGGAACCCTTCGTTCGCTACGGGCTGACGTCGAAGGACGCGGTGTTCTTGTCGGGTGAGTTGGCGGACTGGCTGGGCCGCGACGTGTCGCCCACCATCCTGTGGGAGCACCCCACCATCGACGCGCTCAGCCAGGCGCTCGCCCGTGGCACCGAACCCGTAGCGCATGCGCCCGCGACGCCCGTCACCGAGGCCGCGCAGGACGACGCCATCGCGGTGGTGTCGCTGGGGTGTCGCTTCCCGGGAGCCCCGACGCCAGAGGCATTCTGGGCGCTGCTCCAGCGCGGCGGGGATGCCATCACCGAAGTTCCCGCGGACCGTTGGGACGCGGCGAGCCTCTACGCGCCGGACGCGTCCACGCCCGCGACGATGAACACGCGATGGGGCGGCTTCCTCGAAGATGTCGGCGCGTTCGATCCGCTCTTCTTCGGCATCTCGCCTCGCGAAGCCGTGCGGATGGATCCGCAGCAGCGCCTGCTCCTGGAAGTCGCGTGGGAGGCGCTGGAGCGCGCGGGACAGGCACCGCAGGGACTCCAGGGCAGTCGCACGGGCGTCTTCGTCGGCATCAGCACCAGCGACTACGCGCAGCGGCAGTTCGGCGACCGCGCCTTGTTGGATGCGTACGCGGGCACTGGCAACGCGCACAGCATCGCGGCCAACCGGCTGTCGTACGTGTTGGGCTTGCGCGGTCCGAGCATGGCCGTGGACACCGCGTGCTCATCCTCACTCGTCGCGGTGCACCTGGCCTGTCAGAGCCTCCGCGGCCGCGAGTGCGACCTGGCGATGGCGGGCGGCGTCAACATCATCCTGTCGCCCGAGCTCACCATCGCCTTCTCGCAGGCGGGGATGATGGCGGCGGATGGACGTTGCAAGACGTTCGACGCGTCGGCCGATGGTTACGTGCGCTCGGAGGGCTGCGGCATCGTCGTCCTTCAGCGCCTGTCGGACGCGCTGGCCTCGGGCGCGCCCATCCTGGCCGTCATCCGCGGCTCGGCCGTGAATCATGACGGACTCAGCAACGGGCTCACCGCGCCCAGCGGCGCCGCGCAGCAGGACGTCATCCAGCAAGCCCTCCGTCAGGCCCGCCTGTCGCCAGTACAGATTGGCTACATCGAAGCCCACGGCACGGGGACGCCGCTGGGCGACCCGATTGAGCTGGCGGCCCTGAGCGCCGTGCTGTCTCCGGGGGGGACGGCGGAGCAGCGCTGCTTCATCGGCTCGGCGAAGAGCAACATCGGCCACCTGGAAGCGGCGGCCGGCATCGCGGGGTTGATGAAGACGGTGCTGGCCCTGAATCACGGCGAGATTCCGCCGCAGGTCCACCTGCGCGCGCTCAACCCGCACATCGCCTTGGACGCGTCCCGATTCCCGATTCCAACCCGCCGGGAGCCTTGGCCCCAAGCGCCCGGCGCGCGTGTCGCGGGAGTCAGCGCCTTCGGCTTCGGTGGAACCAACGCCCACGTCATCCTGAGCGAGCCTCCGCCGCGCCCCGCAGATGCACCTCGCGTCCCCGAGCGCGACAGCCACGTCCTGACGCTGTCGGCCCGGAGCGATGCGGCCCTGCGGAACCTGGCCCGGCAGTACCAGGAGCACCTGCTACGGCCGAACGCCCCCGCGCTGGCGGATGTCTGCTTCACCGCGAACACCGGCCGCAATGCGTGGCCGCATCGGCTCGCGCTCACCGCGAACTCCCATGCGGAGCTGGCGTCGCGGCTCGAGTCCTTCGCCCAAGGGCACGCCGTGCCCAGGCTGCATCAGGGCGAGGTGCAGCGTGGCGCCGTGCCGCGAATCGTCTTCCTGTATCCCGGCCAGGGCACCCAGTACCCCGGCATGGGACGGCAGCTGTTCGACAGCGCGCCCGTCTTCCGTGAAGCCCTGGAGCGCTGCGATGCGCTTCTCCGTCCACACCTGGATGTCCCGCTGCTCTCGGTGCTGTTTCCGACGACAGACGCCACCGCGCAGCTCATCCACCAGACGCGCTACACCCAGCCGGCGTTGTTCGCGCTGGGCCATGCCCTGACGGAGCTGTGGCGTTCGTGGGGCGTGGTGCCCGACGCCGTCATGGGCCACAGCGTGGGCGAATTCACGGCCGCGCACGCGGCGGGCGCGCTTGGGCTGGAGGAGGCGCTGGCCCTGCTGGCCACGCGCAGCCGGCTCATCCAGGCACTGCCCCAGAACGGAGCCATGGCGGCTGTCCTGACGGATGAAGCCACGGTGCGCATGGCGTTGGAGAGCGAGCACCTGGTGGACGTCGCCGCCATCAACGGGCCAAGGCACGTCGTCATCTCCGGTGAGCGCGAAGCGGTCCAGCGCATCACCGCGGCGCTACAGGCGCAAGGTGTCGAGTCGCGACCGCTCACCGTCTCCCACGCGTTCCACTCGCCGCTGCTGGAGCCGATGCTCGATGGCTTCGAGCAGGTAGCCCGCGTCCTGCCCGCCCATGCGCCGCGGCTCCCGCTCATCTCGAACGTCACGGGCGAGCGGATGTCTCAGGCCCCCGACGCCGCCTACTGGCGACGGCACGCGCGCGTTCCTGTCCAGTTCTTCAAGAGCCTCCAGACGCTGACGCAGGCGGGCCCCGCGCTGTTCATCGAGATGGGCCCGCACGACACGCTGCTCGGCATGGCGAAGCGTTGCGTTCCCGAGAGCGCGAGCCTGTGGCTCTCCAGCCTGCGGCGTCAGCAGGATGCCTGGGAGACGCTGCTCGACAGCCTCGGTGCGCTGTACACGCGCGGCGTCGCCGTCCCATGGAGCGCAGTGGACGCGGACCGTCCGCGACGGCGTGTCCCGCTGCCCACCTATCCCTTCGAGCGCCAGAGGTACTTGCTGGACTCCGCGCTCCCCTCCCCTGCCCACAGCCCGACGATGATGACCCAGACCTCTGCCGCAGCGCCCGTCGTGTCACGCCAGGAGCGAATCCTCACGGAGCTCCGCGCGGTCGTCGCATTGCTGCTCCAGGCACCTCCCGAGAAGCTCGACCCGCGCATGTCCTTCCTGGAGATGGGCGCCGACTCCCTCGTGTTGCTGGACGCCATCCGCAACGTGGAGAAGCGCTTCGGCGTGAAGCTGGCCATCCGTCAGCTCTTCGAGGAACTGACGACGCTGGACGCACTGGCGAGCCACCTCGACCAGATGCTGCCCGCGAGCTTCGCCCTGAGCTCCGCGCCAGCCGCGACGAGCGTTCCCGCGCCGCTCCCCATGAGCGCGCCTCCCGCCGCCGCGAACATGCCCTCCGCGCGTCCGGGAAGCGCCGTCGAGCAGCTCATCCAGCAGCAGTTGCAGCTCATGGCGCAGCAGCTCGCGCTCCTGGGCGGACGTCCCGCTGCGCCGCTGCAGCTTCCCGTCGCGGAGCAGGAAGCCCCCGCCCCCAAGGCAGTGCCCACGAACGCCGCGAAGGCTGGAGGCGCGTCACCCTTTGGCGCGGGGCCCAAGTCCGGCACGCCCGAGCGCGAGCTCCCCGCGGTACAGCAGCGTCACCTCGACGCGCTCATCGCGAAGTACACCGCGCGCACGAAGCGCTCGAAGGAAGCAGCCGTCCGCTACCGGTCGAAGTGGAGCGACGTGCGGTGGCTGATGAACTTCCGCGCCGAGCTGAAGGAGGTCTGCTACCCCATCGTCAGCGTGCGTTCGAAGGGCTCGCGGCTCTGGGACGCGGACGGCAACGAGTACATCGACTTCTCCATGGGCTTCGGGGTGCACCTGTTCGGTCACAACCCGCCCTTCATCATGGAGGCGCTGCAACGACGTCTGGCGGAGGGCATGGAGTTGGGCCCCCAGTCGGACCTGGGCGGGCAAGCCGCGGAGCTGCTCTGCGAGCTGACCGGGATGAAGCGCGTCACCTTCTGCAACTCCGGCACGGAGGCGGTGATGACGGCGCTCCGGCTGGCGCGCGCCGCGACGGGTCGCACGAAAATCGTGATGTTCACCGGCTCCTACCACGGCCACTCCGACGGCACGCTGGTGGTGGGGCGCATGGTCAACGGCGAGCCCCAGTCGCTGCCCATGGCGGCGGGCGTGTCTCCCAAGGTCGTCGAGGACGTCCTCGTACTGCCCTACGGCGAGGACCGCACGCTGGAGCTCATCCGCGAGCACCTTCACGAGCTGGCGGGCGTCCTCGTCGAACCCGTGCAGAGCCGCCGTCCCAATCTCCAGCCACGGGCCTTCCTCCAGGCGTTGCGGACGATGACGCGTGAAGCAGGCGTGCCCCTCATCTTCGACGAGGTCATCACCGGCTTCCGGCTCCATCCGGGTGGCGCCCAGGCGTGGTACGGCATCGAGGCGGACCTGGTCACCTACGGCAAGGTGCTCGGTGGCGGCATGGCCATTGGCGCCGTCGCGGACCGCGGCGGATTCGTGGACCGCATCGACGGAGGCGACTGGAACTACGGTGACGCGTCCTACCCCGCTGTCGAGACGACCTTCTCCGCGGGCACGTTCTGCAAGCACCCGCTGACCATGGCGACCACGGTGGCCACGCTGAGCCACCTCAAGACCCAGGGGCCAGCGCTCCAGGAGAATCTGAGCCGCCGTGCCGCGGGGCTGGTTGCTCGTCTCAACGACATCTTCCAGCGCGAGCAGGCGCCCATCGAGGCGGTCCACGGCGGCTCGGTGCTGCGCTTCTCCGCCGCGGGCAACACCAGCTACCTGTACCAGTCGCTGGAGATGGACCTGTTCTTCTGCCACCTCATCCAGCGCGGCATCTACATCTGGGAGGGGCGCACGTGCATGCTCTCCACCGCGCACTCGGACGAGGACCTCGACACCATCGTCCGCGCCGTCACCGAGACGGTGACGGACATGCGCGCGGGCGGATTCTGGCCGCGCACCAAACCGCCCGAGCCCACCCGCGTGGAAGCGCGCACGCTGCCGATGACGGAGGCGCAGCGGCAACTGTGGGTGCTCGCCCAGATGAACGCTGGCGGCTCTATCTCCTACAACCTGTCGATGAGCCTGCGGCTCGAAGGCGTGCTCCAGCCCGAGGTGCTCCAACGCGCCATCCAGCACGTCGTCGACCGGCATGAAGCCCTGCGCATCCACGTCCACGAGTCCGGCGAGCAGCAGACCGCGGCCGCTTCGCTGGCGCTCTCCCTGGCGCTGCACGACCTCTCCCCCCTGCCCGCGCTGGAGCAGGCCGAGCGCCTCTCCGCCTGGTACGAGCAGGAGAGCAACACGCCGTTCGACCTGCACCGCGGTGCGCCCTTCCGCGCCAACCTGCTGAAGCTGGGTGCCCAGGAGCACGTCCTCGTCCTCACCGCGCACCACGTCGCGGTGGACGGCTGGTCGCTGGGCGTCATCGTCCGCGAGATTGCCGCGCGCTATACCGAGCTCCGGGGAGGCAAGAGCACCCCGCCTCCACCCGCGATGCAGTGGGGCGAGTACGTGCAGTGGCTCCAGCAGCAGGCCGGAACCAAGGAGCAGACGGCCCACGAGCGCTTCTGGCTGAGCCGACGCGTGGAGACGCTGCCCGCGCTGGAGCTACCCATCGACCATGGCCGCCCCGCGCACCGCAGCTATCAGGGTGCCCGGCAGACGCTGCGACTGGACCGCGCCACCACCCAGTCCCTGCGGGAGGCGGCGGCGCAGCAGCAGTCCACGCTCTTCATGCTGCTGCTCTCCGTCTACACCACGTTCCTCCACCGCCTGACGGGCCAGGACGACGTCCTGGTGGGCATCCCCACCGCGGGCCGGGGAATGGAGGGCAGCGAGGGGCTGGTGGGCTACTGCTCGCACCTGCTGCCCATCGCCAGTCACGTTCAGGGCGAGCAGACGTTCTCCGACTACGTCCAGGGCCTCAAGCAAGTGCTCTGGGAGGCGTATGAGCACCAGGACTACCCCTTCGCCCTGCTCATCAAGCGCCTGGGACTGCCGCGCAGCACGAGCCACACCCCGCTCGTCAGCGTCACGTTCAACCTGGAGCGCCCCCTGGGGAACCTCCAGATGGACGGCCTTCGGACGCACTTCGTCCCGCAGCCCGTGCGCTACGCCGCCTTCGACCTGAGCCTGAACGTCATCGACGCCGAGGACGGACTCGTCCTCGACTTCGACTACAACACCGACCTGTTCGAAGCGGCGACGCTGGCCCGCTGGGCTCAGGGCTTCCGCACGCTGCTGTCAGGCGCGCTCAAGCAGCCGGAAGCGCGCGTCGCCGACCTGCCGATGCTCACCCCGGCCGAGCGCCGCAAGGTCCTGGTGGCGTGGAACCAGAACCAGGTGGGCTACCGGGAGGATCTGCTCACTCACCAGTTCATCGAACAGCAGGCCGCCGCGAGGCCCGGCGTGCACGCGGTGGAACTGGACGGCCAGTGCATCACCTACGCCGACTTCAACCGGCGCGCGAACCAGCTCGCGCACCACCTGCGCGGCCTGGGTGTCGGACCGGGCGTGCTGGTGGGCGCCTTCATCGACCGCTCGCCGGAGATGCTGGTGACGTTGCTGGCCATCCTCAAGGCCGGTGGCGCCTACGTGCCGCTGGACCCTACACACCCGGTGGAGCGGCTGCGCTTCCTGCTGGACGACGCGCGCGCGGCCGTGCTGGTGACGAAGCAGTCCCTCGCGGAGCGGCTGCCTGCGCACACCGCGAAGGTCGTCCACCTGGACACGGACGCCGTCACGCTGGCGTCTCGCCCCACGGAGAACCCGCCCAACTCCGCGACGGCCACGTCCCCCGCCTACGTCATCTACACCTCCGGTTCCACGGGTGAGCCCAAGGGCGTCGTCATCAGCCACGGCCAGATGGCGGTGCACTTCCAGGACATGCAGCTCCACTTCGAGTTGACCGAGCGCGACCGCGTGTTGCAGTTCGCCTCGTTCAACTTCGACGCGTCCCTGGAGCAGATTCTCCCGACGTTCATGACGGGCGCCACGCTGGTCCTGCGCGGCAACCAGGTCTGGACGCCCGAGGAGCTGGCCCGCCGCGTCGTCGAACAGCGGCTGTCGGTGATGAACTTCCCCACGGCGTACTGGCAGCAGCTCACGCAGAGCTGGGCCGAATCGCCGCCAACCATCGGTGCCCATGACTTGCGTCTGGTCATCATCGGCGGCGACACCGTGCTGCCCAAGGTGCTGGAGCTGTGGCAGCACGGCCCGCTGGGCAACGTCCGCACGCTCAATGCCTACGGCCCCACTGAGACGCTCATCACCGCGACCACCTTTGACATTCCCAAGGGCTGGAGCGCCACGCGCGTCCCCATCGGTCGGCCGCTGTCGAACCGCCCCTGCTACGTGCTGGATCGGCATGGCGCGCCCGTGCCCATCGGTGTGGCAGGCGAGCTGCACATCGGCGGACCGCTGGTCGCGGCGGGCTACCTCCACCGCCCGGAGCTCACCGCGCAGCGCTTCGTCCCGGACCCGTTCAGCGACGACCCGGCGGCGCGCCTCTACCGAACCGGAGACCTGGTCCGCTACCGGCCTGACGGCACGCTCGAGTTCCTGGGACGCAGCGACCACCAGGTGAAGGTGCGCGGCTTCCGAATCGAGCTGGGAGAAATCGAGTCCGCGCTGAGCGCGCACGAGCACGTCCAGGAAGTGGTCGTCACGGTCCGCGAGGAGCCGGGCGCGCTGGCCGGACATGACAAGCGGCTGGTGGCCTACGTGGTGCCCTCCGCGCGGGGCAGCGTGACCCCTGTCGCGCTCCGCCAGTTCCTGCTGGAGAAGCTGCCGGACTACATGGTCCCCGCCTTCTTCGTCGTCATGGAGGCCATGCCTCTGACGGCCAGCGGGAAGCTGGACCGCAAGGCGCTGCCCGCGCCCGACCCGGAGGCCAGCGCGCCCACGCGGCCCTTCGTCGCACCGCGCACGCCCACCGAGCAGACGCTGGCGGAGGTGTGGATGAAGGCCCTGCGCCTGCCTCGCGTGGGCATCCACGACGACTTCTTCGAACTGGGCGGTGACTCGCTGCTGGCCACGCAGGTGGCCTCGCGACTGCGGGACGCGCTCAAGGTGGAGCTGCCGCTGGAGCGGCTCTTCAAGCAGACGACCATCGCCGGGCTCGCGGAGCACGTGGACACCATCCTGTGGGCGTCACGTGCAGCCGAGGACACCAGCGTCAGCGGCGCGAGCCGTGAAGAGGGGGAGCTGTGAACACAATCGACGGACTGTTGACCCGGCTGCGCCAGCAAGACGTACGGCTGTGGATGGAAGGCGAGCGCCTGCGCTTCAACGCCCCTCCGGGCGTGATGACGCCCGACCTGCTCGGAGAGATGAAGTCCCGCAAGGAGGAGCTGGTCTCCTTCCTCCAGCAGGTGGGCCAGTCACTCCAGGGCGCCGCGGACCTCATCCCCGCCGGCCCTCGCGATGGAGCGCTGCCGCTGTCGTCCGGCCAGCAGCGCATGTGGTTCCTGGAGCAGTTCCAGGGCCCCAGCGGCGCGTACAACATGCCCGCGGCGCTGCGGCTCGAAGGCGCCCTGGACATCGCGGCGCTTCAGCGGAGCCTGGACGAAATCGTCCGCCGTCACGAGGTGCTGCGCACGAGCTACGGGCAGCACCAGGGCCAGCCCTTCCAGCGCGTCTTGCCGCCCGCGTCCGTGACGATGCCCGAGGTGGACCTCCAGCACCTCCCCGCCGACGCGCGACAGGCCGAGGTCCGGCGGCGTGCGACGGAGGAGGCGGGGCGCCCCTTCGACCTGTCGCGAGACCTGCCCCTGCGGCTGTCTCTGCTGCGGTTGGACCCACGCGAGCACGTACTGCTGCTCACGCTCCATCACGTCGCCTGCGACGGCTGGTCCCTGGGCGTCCTCATCCGCGAACTGGCGGCGCTCTACCGCGCGTTCAGCACGGGCGAGCCTTCTCCCCTTCCCGAACCCACCCTTCAGTACGGTGACTTCGCGCGCTGGCAGCAGGAGCGCGCCACCCGTGGCGACCTCCAGCCGCACCTCTCCTGGTGGCGCGACCACCTGGCCGGCGCCCCTGCGCTGCTGGAGCTACCCACCGACCGGCCGCGCCCCGCGAACCAGCGCTTCCACGGTGCGACCCATCGCTTCACCGTGCCGGCGGAGCTGACTGCCCGGCTCAAGCAGCGGAGCCGCGAGTCAGAGGCCACGCTGTTCATGACGCTGCTGTCCGCGTTCGGCGTGCTCCTGTCCCGAAGCAGCCGGCAGGAGGAGCTCGTCATCGGCACGCCCATCGCCAACCGGGTGCCCCAGACGGAGCCCCTCATCGGCCTCTTCGTCAACTCACTGCCGCTACGGCTCCAGGTGGACGGCGCGCGTCCGTTCTCAGAGCTGCTGGCCCGCGTGCGCCAGGACACGCTGAGCGCCTACGCGCATCAAACGCTGCCCTTCGAGCAGCTGGTCGAAGCACTCCAGCCCGCGCGCGACCCGAGCTACTCCCCGCTGTTCCAGGTGCTGTTCACGCTCCAGAACACGCCGTCCGAGGTCCTCTCGCTGTCCGGCCTCACGCTGGAGCAGTTGGAGTTCGAGAGCGGCACCACGCAGTTCGACCTCTCCCTGTCGATGGCGGAGACGGCGCAGGGGCTGGTCAGCGAGCTGAACTACAACACCGACCTGTTCGATACGACCACCGTCGAGCGGATGTCCGGCCACCTCCTCACCCTGCTCGCGGCCATCGCGGAGAACCCCACCCGGTCCGTGAACGACCTGCCCCTGCTGACCGGGCCGGACCGCCTGCGACTGCTGCGGGAGTGGAACGACACCGCGCTCGACCTGCCCCTGCCCGGCAGCCTCCACGGCCTCTTTGAACGGCAGGCCGCGCGCCGTCCGGACGCCACCGCCGTGCGCTTCGAGTCGCGCGCCTTGACCTACCGGGAGCTGGATGAACAGGCCAACCGGCTGGCGAACCACCTGCGCCAGCTCGGCGTGGAGCCGGGGCACCGCGTGGGCATCTTCCTGGAGCGCTCGGTGGAGCTGCTCGTGGGTTTGCTCGGCATCCTGAAGGCGGGCGCGGCGTATGTGCCGCTGGACCCGCTGTATCCGCCGGACCGGCTGGCGCACATCCTGGATGACAGCGGCGTCTCACTGCTGCTGACGGAGCCGGAGCTGGCCGCGCAGGTCCCCGCCTATCGCGGCAAGCGCATGGTGCTGGCCGAGGCCTCCGGCGCCCCCACGACGCTGCCCCAGGTGACGCTCGCGGGCACGAACCTGGCCTACGTGCTCTACACGTCCGGCTCCACGGGCTGTCCGAAGGGCGTGGCCGTGCCGCACGCCGCGGTCGTCAACTTCATGGCGTCCATGCAGCGGGCGCCTGGGATGACCGACCAGGACACGCTGTTCGCCGTGACGACGGTGGCCTTCGACATCTCCGTGCTGGAGCTCTTCCTGCCCCTGAGCGTGGGCGGCAACGTCGTCATCGCCAGCAGCGAGACGGCCGTGGATGGCACCCGGCTGATGCGGGCGCTGGTGGAGAGCGGCGCCACGGTGATGCAGGCAACGCCTTCCACGTGGCGGATGCTGCTGACGCTGGGGTGGAAAGGCAGCCCCACGCTGAAGCTCCTCTGCGGTGGAGAGGCGATTCCCTCCGAGCTCGTCGAACCGCTGTGCTCGCGCGGCGCGTCCCTGTGGAACATGTACGGCCCCACGGAGACGACCATCTGGTCCACCACCACGCGCCTGGAGCCGGGACGCCGCATCACGCTGGGCCGCCCCATTGGCAACACGCAGGTGTACGTGCTGGACGCGGCCATGCAGCCGGTGCCCATGGGCGTGACGGGCGCGCTGTACATCGGCGGGCACGGCGTGGCGCAGGGCTACCTCCACCGTCCGGACCTGACGGCGGAGCGCTTCGTGCCGGATCCCTTCGGACAGGTACCGGGCGGGCGGCTCTACGCCACGGGTGACCTGGTGCGCGCGCTGCCAGACGGCACGCTGGAGTACCTGGGCCGCGGCGATGGACAGGTGAAGCTGCGCGGCTATCGCATCGAACTGGGAGAGATTGAAGCCCGGCTGGCGCAGGTGCCTGGCGTCCTGGAAGCCGCTGTGAAGCTGTGGGACGTGTCGGGCCACGCGGAGCTGGTCGCCTATGTGCGCCCCGGCGCCGAGCCCGCTCTCGATGCGCTGACGATCCGCCAGCACCTGGCCTCTCACCTGCCGGCGTACATGCTGCCGAGCCACTTCGTGACGCTGGAGTCCTTCCCCCGGACGGCCAACGGCAAGCTGGACCGCAAGTCGCTCCCCGCGCCGTCAGCGAACCAGCGCGCCTCGGCGGCCTACGAGGCGCCGCGAACGCCCACGGAAGTCCAGCTCGCGGCCATCTGGCGCGACGTCCTCGCGGTGGAGCAGGTCGGCGCGCGTGACAACTTCTTCGACCTGGGAGGCCAGTCGATGAAGGCCGTCCAGGTGGTGGCGCGCATCCAGGAATCCTGCAAGGTGGACGTGTCACTCCGCGTCCTCTTCGAGCACCCCACGCTCGGCGCCTTGGCGAAGCACCTGGAGACACTCCAGCAGCCCGGTGCACCCGCCGCGCCTCCGCCGCTGGTGGCCCGGCCCCGGCAGGCCCGCCGCGTCCAGGCCGCGACGCGTGCCGAGCTGAACCTCCCTGACTCGACTTCTTCGAAGAAGGAGTAGCGCCCCGGGTCCACGCCACGACTGGCGTGGACCGTTCCGCCGCTGCCCCGTTCCTCGCCCTCAAATCTTCGCCAGTCGGTTCTCACCCAGACATGACCGCTGAATCCTTCGTCTTCCCCGTCTCCTTCGCGCAGCAGCGGCTGTGGTTCCTCCATCTGATGCAGCCGGAGAACCCGAGCTACCACATCGCTGGCGCGGTCCGGCTCGGCGGCACGCTCGACACGGCCGCACTCCAGCGCGCCTTCGACGTCCTGGTGGAACGGCACGAATCGCTCCGCACCACCTTCGCGCAGGAAGAGGGCCAGCCGGTTCAGGTCGTGGCACCCGAGGGCACCGCGTCCTTCGCCGTCACCGACCTGTCGTCACTGCCGCGGGACGGGCGCGAGGCGGAAGCACGGCGGCTCGCCACCGAGGAGATTCGCCAACCCTTCGACCTGATGAAGGGCCCGCTGCTGCGCACGCGGTTGCTGCGGCTGGCGGACACCGACCACGTCCTGGTGCTGACGATGCACCACATCATCTCGGACGGGGCGTCGCTGGGCATCCTCATCCACGAGATGACGCAGCTCTACGGCGCGTTCATCACCCAGCGAGAGCCGGAGCTGCCCGAGCTGCCCATCCAATACGCGGACTACGCGGAGTGGCAGCGCGAGTGGATGGCGACAGAAGGCGCGCTCGACGCGCACGTGGCGTACTGGAAGCAGCAGCTCGCGGGCGCGCCCGTGTTGCAGCTCCCCACGGACCGTCCGCGCCCCGCCGTCCAGACGCAGCGCGGGGACGCCCTGCCCCTCCACCTGCCGACCGCGCTGGTGCAGGCGCTCCAGCAGGTGGGCCAGCGTGAGAACGCCACCCTCTTCATGACGGTGCTGGCCGCGTTCCAGGCCTTGCTGTCGCGCTACACGCACCAGACGGACATCCTGGTCGGCGCGCCGCAGAACAGCCGCAGTCGGGTCCAGACGGAGAGCCTCATCGGCTTCTTCGTCAACACGCTGGTGCTGCGCGCGGACCTGTCCGGCAACCCGTCCTTCCGCGAGCTGCTCCAGCGCGTGCGGGAGGCGACGCTGGGCGCCTATGCGCACCAGGACATCCCGTTCGAGAAGCTGGTGGAGGCAGTGCAACCCGCCCGCAACCTGGCCTACACGCCGCTGTTCCAGGCCGCGTTCAACTTCCAGGGCATGGCGGGCCAGGCGCTGGCCCTGCCCGGCGTCACCATCCAGCAATTGGACCTGCAACCGGGGACGTCGAAGTTCGACGTGACGCTGGACCTCCAGGAGACCCCGGACGGCCTGCGCGGCTTCGTCGAGTACAACAGTGACCTCTTCGACCGCGCGACCATGGAGCGCTTCGCGGGGCACTTCCAGACGCTGCTCGCGGGCGTCGCGTCCAACGCGGAGCTGCGCCTGGACGCGCTGCCGTTGCTCACGTCGCCCGAGCGGCACCAGCTCCTCGATGTCTGGCCCACGCTGAAGTCATTCCCGGGCACGGACACCCTGCACGGCCGCTTCGAGGCCCAGGTGCGCCAGCGCCCCGACGCCATCGCCGTGGTCGCCGATGGAGAGCGACTCACCTACGCGGAGCTGGACCGACGGGCCAACCAACTGGCCCATGCGCTGATCGCGCGTGGCGTCCAGCCCGAGGGATTGGTGGGCCTCTGCGTGGAGCGCTCCCTGGCCACGGTGGTGGGCATCCTCGGCATCCTGAAGGCGGGAGCCGCCTACGTGCCGCTCGACCCGACCTATCCCGCGGACCGTCTGGCCTTCATGGTGGCGGACAGCCAGATGTCGCTGGTGGTGACGCAGCGGCCCCTCATCGACCGCCTGCCCACCGAGGGCGCGGCGCTGCTCATCCTGGATGAAGCCGCCGAGGAACTGGCGCGGCAGCCCCCCCACTCGCCCGGACTCGCGACGACGCGGGAGCAGCTTGCGTACGTCATCTACACCTCGGGCTCCACCGGCCTGCCCAAGGGTTCCCTGCTTCCGCACGGCAACGTGATGCGCCTGTTCGAGGCGACGGAGCACTGGTTCCACTTCAACGAGAACGACGCGTGGACACTGTTCCACTCATACGCGTTCGACTTCTCCGTCTGGGAGCTCTGGGGCGCCCTGCTCTACGGCGGCCGGGTGGTGGTGGTGCCCTACCTCGTCTCGCGCTCGCCGGATGCCTTCTTCCGCTTGCTGAGCGATGAGCGCGTCACGGTGCTGAACCAGACGCCCGCGGCCTTCCGTCAGCTCATCCAGGCCGAGGAGCGCCTGGGCGCGGAGGCGCCGCCCCTGTCGCTGCGCTACGTCGTCTTCGGCGGCGAAGCCCTGGAGCCAGCCACGCTGGTGCCCTGGTTCCGCAAGCACGGGGACACCCAGCCGCGGCTCATCAACATGTACGGCATCACCGAGACGACGGTGCATGTCACCTACCGTCCCATGGAAGCCGTCGAGGCGGAGCGCACGCAGCAGAGCCCCATTGGCGTCGCGATTCCCGACCTCCAGCTCTACGTGCTGGACGCGCGGCTGGAGCCGGCGCCCATTGGCGTGGCGGGTGAAATCTTCGTCGGCGGCGCGGGCCTCGCGCGTGGCTACCTGGGCCGGCCGCAGCTCACGGCGGAGCGCTTCGTCCCCCACCCGTTCAGCCGCGAGCCCGGTGCCCGGCTCTACCGCACGGGCGACCTGGCGCGCTTCACCGCGGACGGTCAGCTCGAGTACCTGGGCCGCATCGACCACCAGGTGAAGATTCGCGGCTTCCGCATCGAGCTGGGCGAAATCCAGAAGGTGCTCAGCCTGCACCCGGCGGTGCGTGAGGCGCTGGTGCTCGTGCGTGAGAGCTCGCCCGGGAACAAGTCCCTGGTGGCCTACGTCGCGTCGTCCGAACAGCCGCCGCCCAGCGTCAACGAGCTGCGCCAGCATCTGCTCGGCAAGCTGCCGGACTACATGGTCCCCAGCGCCTTCGTGATGCTGGAGCGCTTCCCACTCACGGCGAACGGCAAGGTGGACCGCAAGGCCCTGCCGGAGCCCGAGGGCGCCCGCGCGGACCTGGCCGACCCGTACGTCGCGCCCCGGACAAAGGCGGAGGAAGCCCTCTGCGCCATCTGGGCGCAGGTGCTGGAGGTCCCGCGCGTGGGCATCCATGACAACTTCTTCGCGCTGGGAGGCGACTCCATCCTGAGCATCCAGGTGCTCACGCTTGCGCAGAAGCAGGACATCCGCTTCTCGTTGCAGCAGCTCTTCCAGCACCAGACGGTGGCGGAGCTGGCGGAGGCCGCTGGGAAGGCGGAGCCCGCGCGTGAGGTCTTCCCGCGCACCGAGCCCTTCAGCCTCATCTCCGCCGAGGACCGGGCGAAGGTGCCCGAAAGCGTGGAGGACGCCTACCCACTGGCCCGCATCCAGGCCGGAATGCTCTTCCACATGGAGCTGGCGCCCACCTCGAACATCTACCACAACACCGACAGCTTCCATCTGCGCCTGAAGGCACCGTTCGATGCCGCGCGCTTCGTGGAAGCCGTGCAGGTGGTGACGGCTCGACAGCCCGTGCTGCGCACGGCGTTCGACATGACGTCGTACAGCGAGCCGTTGCAGCTGGTGCACCGCGAGGCCCAGCTCTCCGTCGAGGTCACCGACGTCCGCCACCTGTCCACCGAGGCGCAGGACGCCGATGTCCGCAAGCTGTTGGAGGACGAGAAGCAGCAACACTTCGACCTCGCGCGCCCGCCGCTGCTGCGCTTCTTCATCCACATCCGTGGTGACCGGGACTTCCAGTTCACGCTCACGGAGTGCCACGCCATCATCGACGGATGGAGCCTCCACTCCACGCTGGTGGAGATGTTCAACCACTACTACGCGCTGGTGAACCACCAGGAGCCGCCGCGCTTCGAGCCGCTGAGCATCACCTACCGCGACTTCGTGGCCATGGAGCGGCAGGCCCTCGCGTCCGAGGACCACCAACGCTACTGGCGCGAGCTGCTGGAGGACGGACAGGTCATGCGCGTGCCGCGCTGGCGCCGTCCACTGGCGGAGGGGGAGCCGCGCATCGCCACGGTGAAGGTGCCCATCTCCCCCGAAGTGAGTGAGGGCCTGAATGCCCTGACGCGGACCGCGGGCGTGCCCTTCAAGAGCATCCTGCTCGCGTCGCACCTCAAGGTGATGAGCGTGCTGAGTGGCCAGGAGGACGTCATCACCGGCACGGGCGTCAACAGCCGCCCCGAGGAAGGCGATGGCTCGAAGCTGCGCGGCATCTTCCTCAACACGGTGCCCTTCCGCCTGAAGCTGGCCCCGGGCAGTTGGCTGTCACTGGTCCGCGCCGCCTTCGACGCGGAGCGCGCGCTCTACCCGTACCGCCGCTACCCCATGGCGGAGATTCAGCGGCAGTGGGGCCGCGAGACGCTCTACGAAGTCATGTTCAACTACATGCACTTCCACGTCCTCCACGACATCGCGGGCACGCTCGCGGAGCTGGAGGCGCTGAGCACCATCCGCTCCGAGGGCACCAACGTCACCCTCGCCGTCCACTTCCAGACCGAGCCCCACACGCAGGAGCTCACGCTGGAGCTGGACTACAACGCCGTCGAGCTGGACCACGCCCAGGTGGAGCAGATTGGCGCGTGCTTCGCGCGCGTCCTCCACGCGCTGGCCTTCGAAGCCGAGGCCCCTCACCACACCTCCAGCCCGCTGCCCGCCGACGTGCAGCGCCGGATGCTGGTGGAGTGGAACGACACCGCCGCCGCGCTTCCCATGGAGCCCACGTTCCTCTCCCGCTTCGAGGCTCACGCGGCCGCCACGCCGGATGCGCTCGCCGTGGTCGATGGCGAACGGACGCTGACGTACCGGGAGCTGGACACGCGCGCCAACCAGCTCGCGCATCATCTGCTGTCGTTGGGCGCGAGCCCGGAGCGCGTGGTGGCGCTCGGCCTGGACCGCTCCGTCGAGTTGGTCACCAGCCTGCTGGCAACGCTCAAGGCCGGCGCGGCCTACCTGCCGCTGGACCCGAGCTACCCCGCCGAGCGCCTGGCCTACATGCTGTCCGATTCGCGCGCCGTGGTGCTGCTCACCACGAAGACGCAAGAGGCCACGTTCACGGGCGCCAGCGTTCCTCGGCTCCTGGTGGAGCAGGAAGCCGTCCGGCTGGCGACGTTGCCGACGGAGGCACCAGCTTCGACCGCCTCTGGGGACTCACTGGCGTACGTCATCTACACCTCGGGCTCCACGGGTCTGCCCAAGGGCACGCTGCTCACGCAGCGAGGGCTGCTCAACTACCTGACATGGGCCCAGAACGCCTACGCGGTGAAGCCGGGCCAGGGCTCGCTGGTCCACACGTCCATCGCGTTCGACGCCACCATCACCAGTCTCCTCACGCCGCTGCTCGCGGGGGGAGCCGTTCACCTGGTGCCGTCGGGGCGGGAGGTGGAAGCGCTCGCGCTCGCGCTCCAGCAGCCGCGAGGGCATGACCTGGTCAAGCTCACGCCGGCTCACCTCCAGGTGCTGTCCGGGCTCATGACGCCGGAGGCGCTGTCGACGCTGACTGGCACCTTCGTCGTGGGTGGCGAGGCCTTGCCGCCCTCCACCGTGGCCTTCTGGCGGAAGCACGCGCCCCAGGTCCGAATCATCAACGAGTACGGCCCCACGGAGACGGTGGTCGGCTGCTCCACCCATGACGTCAGCGCGGGTGAGTTGCCCGACGGCATCGTCCCCATCGGCCGGCCCATCGCCAACACGGCGCTCTACGTGCTGGACGCGCGCATGCAGCCAGTGCCCGTGGGTGTCTCGGGCGAGCTCTACATCGGAGGCACCGGCGTGGCGCGCGGCTACCTGGGCCGCCCCGCCCTCACGGCCGAGCGCTTCGTGCCGGACCCGTTCGGTCAGAGTCCGGGACAGCGCCTCTACCGCACGGGGGACCAGGCCCGCTTCCTGCCGGACGGCACGCTGGAGTTCCTCGGACGCCGTGATGGACAGGTGAAGCTGCGCGGCTATCGCATCGAGCTAGGCGAAATCGAAGCCACCCTCCGCCAGCACGCGTCCGTGCGGGACGCGGTGGTCATCGTGCGCGAAGACGTCCCTGGGGACCAGCGGCTGGCCGCCTACGTCATCCCGCACACGGACACGGCAGCGGATACGGCCGGCGTGCGCGCCTTCCTTCAGCAGCGGCTCCCCGAACACATGGTGCCCGCCGCCCTGGTCACGCTGGAGTCCCTGCCGCTCACGGCCAATGGAAAGGTGGACCGCAAGGCCCTGCCCGTCCCCGACGGCTTGCTCTCCTCCGAGTCCCGCGCGGCGCCGCGAAGCGGCACCGAGGAGTTGATGGCCAGCATCTGGTCGGACGTGCTGCGCACGAACCATGCTGGCATCCACGACCACTTCTTCGACCTGGGCGGCCACTCGCTCCTGGCCACGCGCGTGGTGTCGCGGATTCGCGAGGCCTTCGGCGTGGAGTTGCCCATCGCCGCGCTCTTCGAAGCGCCCACCATCGCCACGCTGTCGGAGCGCGTCCAGGTGCTCCAGGCCCAACAGGCCGGTGAAGCACCGCCCCCGCCGCTCCAGCCCTCCTCCCGCGATGGCGAGCTGCCCCTGTCCTTTGCACAGCAGCGGCTCTGGTTCCTGTACCAGATGGAGCCGGACAGCCCCTTCTACAACATGCCCGCCGTCATCCGGCTGACGGGGGCGTTGGATCCGGACACCGTGCAGCGCTGCCTGGAGGCGCTCATCCGCCGCCACGAGTCGCTGCGCACGACGTTCCGGATGAATGGCCAGGCGCCCGTCCAGGTCATCCACCCGCCCGCGGCACCGAAGGTGGAGACCGCCGACCTGCGCGGCCTCCCCCTGGAGCGCCGTGAAGTCGAAGCACGCCGCCTGTCCGACGAAGAGGCCCGCCGTCCCTTCGACCTGACTCGTGGCCCGCTCTGCCGGATGGGGCTCATCCAGTTGGATGACCAGGAACACCTGCTGCTGTTGACCCTGCACCACATCATCGCTGACGGCTGGTCGCTGTCCGTGCTGGTCCGCGAGGTCGCCGAGCTCTACGGCGCCCTGTCCGCGGGCCAGCCGCCGCCGCTGGCCGCCCTGCCGGTCCAGTATGCGGACTACGCGCGGTGGCAGCGGGAGTGGCTGTCGGGCCCCGTGCTGGAACGGCAGCTCGACTACTGGAAGCAGCGGCTCGCCGGGGCTCCGCCCAACCTGGACCTCCCCACCGACCGTCCACGGCCGCCCGTGCAGAGCTTCCGCGGCGCCACGCACCAGGGCGTGCTGCTGCCCGTGGACGCGGCCAAGGCGTTGCAGGCGCTCTGCCGGAAGGAGAGCGTCACCCCGTTCATGGCGGTGATGGCGGCCTTCCAGGCGCTGATGCACCGGTACACCGGCGAGACGGACATCGTCGTCGGCACGGACATCGCCAACCGCAACCGCTCCGGCACCGAAGGACTCATCGGCTTCTTCGTCAACCAGCTCGTCATGCGCGGCGACCTGAGCGGGGACCCCAGCTTCCGGGCCCTGCTGGCGCAGACGCGGCGGGTGGCGCTCGATGCCTACGCCCACCAGGACCTCCCCTTCGAGGAACTGGTGAAGGCGATCAACCCGGAGCGCGACCTCAGTTACTCGCCGCTGTTCCAGGTGAAGCTCATCCTCCAGAACGCCCCCTCCTCCGACCTCCACCTGGATGGGCTGACGCTGCGCGAGGAGACCAGCACCACCGGCGCCGCCAAGTTCGACATGACGTGGGTGGCCACGGAGACCGCGCAGGGCCTGGAGTGTCTGTGCGAGTACAGCACCGACCTGTTCGACGCGGCCACCATCGACCGGATGATGGGCAACCTGCGTGAGCTGCTCCTGGGCGCCCTGGCCGTGCCAGACGAGCGGGTCTCCCGCCTCCCACTGCTGTCCCAGGCGGAGCGGCAGGAGTCGCTGCTGGCGTGGAACGACACCGCCACGCCCCGAAGCCCGGGCCTCTGCGCGCATCACGTCTTCGAGCAACAGGCGGCGCGGACGCCCGACGCGGTGGCTGTGTCCTTCGAGGGACAGCAGCTCACCTACCGCGAGCTGGACGCGCGGGCGAACCAGCTCGCCTGGCACCTGAAGGCGTCCGGCGTGGGCCCCGAGGTCCGCGTGGGCCTGTGCGTGGACCGCTCGCTGGAGCTGGTGGTGGGCATCCTGGGCATCCTCAAGGCCGGCGGCGCGTGGCTGCCACTGGACCCGTCGTATCCGGTGGAGCGGCTGACGCTGATGATGCGCGACGCGGCCATCCCGGTGCTCGTCACGCAGGAGCACCTGGCGGATGAGCTTCCCGCGCTCGGGCTGCTGGTCTGCCTGGATACGGACTGGCCGCTCATCGCCAGCCAACCGCAGACGCCGCTCACGGTGGAGATGTCCGAGGACAACCTCGCGTACATCATCTTCACGTCGGGCTCGACGGGTCGCCCCAAGGGCACGCTGCTGACACACCGGGGCCTGTGCAACACGGCGCTGACCGCCATCCAAGCCCACCGCGTCCACGAGAAGAGCCGCGTGCTTCAGTTCGCCGCCTTCGGCTTCGACGCGTCGGTGTGCGAGGTGTTCTCCACGCTGCTCGCGGGCGCGCAGCTCTGCCTCGCTCCTCGGGACGCCATCATGCCCGGCACGCCGCTCCAGGGCCTGCTCGCCACGCAGGAAATAACAGGCGTCACGCTGACGCCGTCGGTGCTGGCGCAGCTGGAGCCGGAGACGTTGCCGAAGCTGGAGTCCGTCGTCTCCGCGGGCGAGGCCTGCTCGCCGGAGCTGGCGCGCCGGTGGCTGAAGTCCCGCCGCTTCATCAACGCGTACGGCCCCACCGAGGCGACCATCTGCGCATCGGTGGACGAGGCCGTGGACCCCGACCGGCTGGGCATCGGCCGTGCGTGGGCCAACGTCCGGCTCTACGTGCTGGATGGCCAGATGCAGCCGGTGCCCGTGGGCGTACCGGGTGAGCTGTTCATCGGCGGCGCGGGCGTCGCTCGCGGATACCTGGGCCGGCCGGACCTGAGCGCCGAGCGCTTCGTGCCGGACCCGTTCGCGGTGGAGCCCGGAGGACGGCTGTACCGGACGGGAGACCGGGTGCGCTGGCTGGTCGAAGGGCGACTGGAGTTCCTGGGCCGCCTGGACCACCAGGTGAAGCTGCGGGGCTTCCGCATCGAGCTGGGCGAAATCGAAGCGGCGCTGGCAGAGCACCCGGAGGTGCAGGACGCCGCGGTGCTGGTGCGGGAGGAGACACCGGGCCGCAAGCAACTGGTGGCCTACGTCGTCGCTGACGATGTGGAGCAGCCGCCCGAACAGGACGCCCTGCGCCGGGCCCTGGAGTCACGCCTGCCCGAGTACATGGTGCCGTCCGCCTTCATCCTGCTGAAGGCCATGCCGCTGACGCCCAGCGGCAAGGTGGACCGCAAGGCCCTGCCCTCGCTGGCGCAGGAGCAGGTGAAGCGCGAGCACGTCCACGTCGCGCCCCGCAACCCAGTGGAGCAGACGCTGGCGGACATCTGGGCGACGGTGCTGTCTCGGGAGCGCGTCAGCATCCACGACAACTTCTTCGAACTGGGTGGCGACTCCATCATCAGCATCCAGGTCATCGCGCGGGCGCTGGAGGCCGGGCTTCACATCAGCCCCCGTCAGTTCTTCCAGTACCAGACCATCGCCGCCTTGGCCCCGCACGTGGGTCAGGCCCAGGTCGTGGAGAGCGAGCAGGGACCGGTGACGGGCCCCGTCCCACTCACGCCCATCCAGCACTGGTTCTTCGAGTGGAAGCTCCCGCACCTCCACCACTACAACCAGTCGCTGCTGCTGGGACTGCGTCAGCCCGTCGCCGCGTCCGTTCTCCAGGACGCGCTGCGGGCCCTGGTCGCGCACCATGACGCGCTCCGCCTGCGCTTCGAACGGACCACCGACGGCTGGCGTCAGGAGAGCCTGGGGCTCGACAACACCGTGACGCTGCGGGAAGTGGACCTGTCCGGATTGGACGAGGCCGCGCAGCGCGCCGCATTGGAGGAAGAAGGCCTGCGTGCCCAGGCGGGCTTCCGGCTGGAGGAGGCTCCGCTGGTGGCGGCCGTGCGATTCCACCTCGGTCCACAGCGGGGTGACCGGTTGCTGCTCGGCATCCACCATCTCGCGGTGGATGCCGTGTCCTGGCGCGTGCTGCTCATGGACCTGGAGACGGCGTGCCAACAGCTCAGCCAGGGGCAGCCGGTGGCGCTGCCTCCGAAGACGACGTCCTTCCAGGCCTGGGCTCGCCGCTTGGAGTCCTTCGCGGCCAGCACGGAGCTGGAGCACGAGGCCGACTACTGGCTGAGCCAGGGTGAAGACACGGCACCGCTCCCCGTGGACAGCCCGGACGGCGACAACACCTTGGCGTCCGCGCGCACGTTGACGGTGACATTGGAGGCCGAGGAGACCCGGCTCCTGCTTCAGGAGGTGCCGACGGCCTGGCGTGCCCGCATCGACGAGGTGCTGCTGACGGCGCTCGCGCAGGCGCTCTCCACCTGGACGGGACAGCGCCGGCTGCGCGTCCAACTGGAAGGCCACGGCCGCGAGGACCTGTTCGACGGCGTGGACCTGAGCCGCACCGTGGGCTGGTTCACCAGTGCCTACCCGGTGACGCTGGAGCTGCCCCGAGACGGCAGCGTGGGTGACGAACTCCGCGCCGTGCGTGATTCCCTGCGGCAGGTGCCACGCAAGGGCCTGGGCTACGGACTGGTGCGTTACCTGCGCCAGGACGAGCGAGGCACCCGGCTCCGTGCTCAGCCGGAAGCGCCGGTGGCCTTCAACTACCTGGGGCAGCTCGACTCGGCCCTGCCCACCTCGTCGCTGCTGGCGCCCGCGGACGAGCCCTTCGGCGCGCAGCAGGGGGCGCTCGGCCAGCGACGGCAGGTGCTGGAGGTGAATGCACACGTCCTGAGCGGCAAGCTGGAGGTGTCCTTCACCTACAGCGAGTCGCTGCACCAGCGCACCACCGTGGGCGCACTGGCGCAGGGCTACGTCCACGCGCTCCGGGCCCTGGTGGAGCAGCGGCGCAGCGAGGACGCGGCGCGGTTCTCCCCCGTGGACTTCCCGCTGGCGAAGGTGACGCAGGCCACGCTGAACGGCCTGATGCAGTCACACCCGGAGATGGAGGACCTCTACCCGCTGTCTCCCATGCAGCAGGGCATGCTCTTCCACGCCATGCTCGACCCGGACTCGGGGATGTACTTCGAGCGCGCGGCGTGGACGCTCGACGCGGACCTCCACCGCGAGGCGCTGCGCGAGGCCTGGCAGCAGGTCATGGCGCGCTACCCCATCCTCCGCACCAGCTTCGTGGGTGAGGAACTGGAAGCGCCGCTCCAGCTCGTGAACCGCGAGGCTGTGCTCCCGTGGGAGGAGCAGGACTGGAGCCACCTGTCCGAGCCAGAGCAGCAGACCCGGCTGTCGGCCTGGATGGACGCGGACCGGGCACGCGGCTTCAACTTGAAGCAGGCGCCGCTGATGCGCGTGGGCGTCCTGCGCCTGGGCGTTCGGACGTGGCGCGTGGTGTGGAGCTTCCACCACTTGCTCCTCGATGGATGGAGCGTGGGCCGCGTCCTCAACGAGATGCTGGCCATCTACGACGCGCAGCTCCGTCAGCAGCCAGTGCGGCTGGAGCAGCCGCCGGTGTTCCGCGACTACATCGCCTGGCTCCAGAGCCGGGAGACTTCGCAGGCGGAGGCATGGTGGAAGCAGGCACTGCGAGGCTTCGGCGAGCCCACGCCTCTCCCCGGTGAAACGGGAGGTCAGGCGCGCACTGCGGCGCAGGTCATGGGCGAGCGCAAGGTCCACGTGTCCGCCGAGGTGACGGAGCAGCTCCGCGCCTTCTCGCGGCGGCACCAGGTGACGCTCAGCACGCTGGTCCAGGCGGCCTGGGCCCTGGTGCTCGGACGTCACGCGGGCCAGGACGACGTCGTCTTCGGCGTCACCGTCGCGGGCCGACCGCCGGAGCTGCCGGGCGTGGAGCAGATGGTGGGCCTGTTCATCAACACGCTGCCGGCCCGCGTGTCGCTGCCGGCCCAGAGCAAGGTGGTGGACTGGCTGAAGGCGCTCCAGGCGTGGCAGGTGGAGCGGGCTCCGTTCGAGTACGCGCCGCTGGTGAAGGTCCAGGGCTGGAGCCCCGTGCCGCGTGGCACCCCGCTCTTCGAGAGCCTCGTCGTCTTCGAGAACTACCCCGTGGAGGATTCGGTGCGGCAGGGCGCGGGCGCGCTGGAGGTGCGCGACGTCACCGCCCAGGAGCGCACCAACTATCCGCTGACGCTCTCCGCACATGCGGACAAGCAGCTGATGCTGAACCTGGACTTCGAGTCTCCGCGCCTCGGCGTCGAGGCCATGGAGCGGCTGCTGGAGCAGCTCCAGACGGTCCTGGTGGGCATCCTCGACGCGGAGGACAAGCACCTGTGGGAGCTGTCGCTGCTCACGCAGGAGGACCGTCGCGAGGTGCTGTTCGACTGGAACGACACGCACGTGCCTGGACTGGGCGCGTGCCTCCACGAACTCTTCGAGGCACAGGCCCAGCGGACGCCGGACGCGGTCGCCGTGGTCGCGCCGGAGGCGGGCTCGCTCACGTACGGGCAGCTCGACGCGAAGGCGAACCAGCTCGCGCACCACCTGCGCTCCCGGGGCATTGGCCCCGAGGTGCTGGTGGGCGTGTGCCTGGAGCGGACGCCGGAGCTGCTGGTGGCGCTGCTGGGCATCCTCAAGGCGGGCGGCGCCTACGTCCCGCTCGATCCCACCTACCCGGCCGAGCGACTGGCGCGCATGGCCTCCGAGGCCCGGCTCTCCCTGCTGCTCACCCAGCAGTCCCTGGTGGAGACCTTCGTCAACCCGGAGGTGTCGCTCTACCTGCTGGACACGGAGGCACCAGCCCGCGCCGCGCTGCCCACCCAGGCCCCCACGCGGCTCAGCACGCTGGACGGTCTGGCGTACGTCGTCTTCACCTCCGGCTCCACGGGCACGCCCAAGGGCGTGATGATCTCCCACCGGAGCTGGACCAACGCGTACCTCGGCTGGGAGCGGAGCTACGGGCTGCGGGAGCACTGCCGCAGCCACCTGCAGATGGCCAGCTTCTCCTTCGACGTGTTCGCGGGAGACCTGTCCCGAGCGCTGTGCTCGGGCGGAAAGCTGGTGCTCTGCCCGCGTGAGTGGCTGCTCGAACCGCCCCGCTTGCTCGCGCTGATGAAGGAGCAGGCCGTGGACTGCGCCGAGTTCGTCCCCGCCGTGCTGCGCGGGCTGCTCCAGCACCTGGAGGAGACGGGGCAGACGCTGGACGCCATGCGCGTGCTCGTGGCCGGCTCCGACGCCTGGTACGTGAACGAGTACCACCGGCTCCAGGCCGTCATCGGCGACGACACGCGGCTCATCAACTCGTATGGCGTCAGCGAGGCGACCATCGACAGCACGTGGTTCGAAAGCGGCGACCTGGGCCCCGGCGACACGCAGCTGGTCCCCATTGGCCGGCCCTTCGCCAACAACCGCCTCTACGTGCTGGACGCGCACCAGCAGCCAGTGCCCGCCGGCATCGCGGGCGAGCTCTTCATCGGCGGCGAGGGCGTGGCGCGCGGCTACTGCCACCGCCCCGACCTGACCGCGGAGCGCTTCGTCCCCGACCCGTTCGCCACCGAGCCTGGTGCGCGGCTCTACCGAACGGGAGACCGGGCGCGGTACCTGCTGGGAGGCGACCTGGAGTTCCTCGGCCGGGCGGACACGCAGGTGAAGCTGCGCGGCTTCCGCGTCGAGCTAGGCGAAATCGAGTCCGCGCTCGGCAAGCACCCGGCAGTCCAGGGCGCGGTGGTGCTGCTGCGCGAGGACCCGGGGACACCCCGTCGGCTCGTCGCCTACGTGGTGGGCTCGGACATCCGCGACACAGCGGTGCTCCGCGACCACCTGAGAGAGAGACTGCCCGACTACATGGTGCCGGCCGTCTTCGTGCGCCTGGAGTCCATCCCTCTGAGTCCGAACGGCAAGGTGGACCGCAAGGCCTTCCCGGCGCCGGACACAACGCAGCGCACGGGCGAGCAGCGGCTCGTCGAACCGCGCTCGGAGACGGAGGCGAGCCTGCTAGCGCTCTGGAAGGACGTGCTGGGCCAGACGTCGCTGGGCGTCACGGACGACTTCTTCGACGTGGGCGGGCACTCGCTGCTGGCCACGCAGATCATCTCGCGCGCCAACGCGATGTTCCAGGTGACGCTGCCGCTGCGCGCCCTCTTCGAGCACCCCACCATCGCGGGGATGGCGGAGCAGGTGGTGCTCGCGCAGTTGGAAGGCGTGGACGAAGCCGCGCTGGCCTCCGCCATGGAGGAAGTCGGCGACCTTTCGGACGCGGACCTGGAGAAGCTCCTGGAGGGGACGAATGAGTGACCTGCTCAAGAAGCTCGCGGGCCTCTCTCCGGAGAAGCGCGAGGCGGTGCTCAAGAAGCTGCGACAGCAGAACGTGGTCGCCGCGCCGAAGGAAGAGGCACGCACGCCCGGCATCCCGCGCGTCTCACGGGAGCAGCCGCTGCCGCTCTCCTTCCCGCAGCGCCGGCTCTGGTTCCTGGACCAGTTCGAGCCCGGGACGCCCGCCTACAACATCCCGGAGTTCGTGCGCCTCACCGGGCCGCTCCACGTCCCCTCCCTGGAGCGTGCGCTGAACGAGGTCATCCGGCGCCACGAGGTGCTGCGCACGACCTTCGTCGCGAAGGACGGCGAACCCCACCAGCGCATCCTCCCGGAGCTGACGCTGTCGCTGGGCGTGCTGGACCTGAGCTACCTGCCAGACACCCAGCGCGAGTCCCTGTGCGAGGAGCTGGCGCTTCAGCTCGCGGGGACGTCCTTCGACCTCGCGGCGGGGCCGCTGCTCCACGCGAGGCTGGTGCGCATGGGCGACGAGGACCACGTCCTCCTGCTCGTCGTGCACCACATCGTGTCGGACGGCTGGTCCACCGGCATCTTCGTCCAGGAGCTGACGGCGCTTTATGCCGCCTTCTCCCAGGACAAGCCGTCACCGCTGCCGGAGCTCCCGCTCCAGTACGCGGACTTCGCGGCGTGGCAGCAGCAATGGATGCAGGGCGACGTGCTGGCGTCACAGCTCGACTACTGGCGCCAGCAGCTCGAAGGAAGCGACAGTGCGCTCAAGCTGCCCACCGACAGGCCACGCCCGCGCGTGCGCACCTACGCGGGTGGCAAACGGAGCTTCCAGGTCGCCCCTGCCGTGGCCCAGCAGCTGAAGGCGCTGGGGACTCAGGAGAAGGCGTCGCTCTACATGGTGCTGCTGGCGGCGCTCCAGACGCTGCTCCACCGCTACACGCGCGAGCCGCGCATCAGCGTCGGCACGTACATCGCGAACCGGAACCGGACGGAGGTGGAGCCGCTCATCGGCTTCTTCCTCAACACGCTCGTCATGCGCACGGGGCTCGAAGGCAATCCCACCTTCCGGGAGCTGCTGCGGCGCGTGGTGGACGTGACGCTGGGGGCTTACGGGCACCAGGACATCCCCTTCGAGAAGCTGCTGGAGGAGCTGGCGCCGTCGCGCGACACCAGCCACTCCCCCTTCTTCCAGGTGATGCTGGTGCTCCAGAACACGCCCACGCCCCCAGCCGAGCTGGGCGGGCTGCGCATGGAGTCCTTCAGCGTCTCGGGTGAAGCCTTCGCGCAGTTCGACCTGACGCTGTGGTTCTCCGAGGAGGCCGGTGGCCTGCAAGGCATCTGGGAGTACAACCGGGACCTCTTCGACGCCTCCACAGTCGAGCGGATGGTCGCCCACTTCCAGACGCTGCTCGCGGGCATCGCCGCGAACCCGGCACAGCGGCTCATCGAGCTGCCGGTGCTTCCGGCGAATGAGCGTCAGCGCATCCTGCGTGACTGGAACCAGGCCCGGCTGGACGTGCCGCCGGGCACGTGCATCCATCACCTCATCGAGGCGCACGCAGCGCGCACACCCGACGCCATCGCCGTCACCGACCCCGAACGCCGGCTCACCTACGCACAACTGAGCGCGAAGGCCAACCAACTGGCGCACCACCTGCGCTCCGTGGGCGTGGGGCCCGAGCGAATCACCGGCGTCTTCCTGGACCGCTCCGTGGACATGGTGGTCGCGGTGCTCGCCGTCCTCAAGGCGGGCGGCGCCTACGTGCCGCTGGATCCGTCGTATCCGCCTGAGCGCACGGCGCTGATGCTCGCGGACAGCCGACCCGCGGTGCTCGTCACCCGGCAGGGACTCGCGTCCCTCCTGTCCGCGCCACTGCCACCCGTGGTGGCCATCGACACGGAAGCGGACGCCATCGCCGCGATGCCCACGACGACGCCCGAGGGCGGCGCGAGCCCGGAGCACCTCGCCTACGTGGTCTACACGTCAGGCTCCACGGGCCGCCCCAAGGGCGTGATGATTTCGCACCGGAGCTTCGCCAACGCCTACCTCGCCTGGGAGCGGGACTACCGGCTGCCCGAGTCGCGCGCCCACCTCCAGATGGCGAGCTTCTCCTTCGACGTGTTCTCCGGCGACCTCGCCCGGGCGCTCGGCTCAGGGAAGACGCTGGTGCTTTGCCCGCGCGAATGGCTGCTCGAGCCCGAGAAGCTCTACGGCTTGATGCAGCGCGAGCAGGTGGACAGCGGCGAGTTCGTCCCCGCCGTGGTCCGACTGCTGATGGGGTACCTCCAGGAGCACGACCTGCGGCTGGACTTCATGCGCCTGCTCATCGTCGGCTCGGACACCTGGGACATGCGCGAGTACCACCAGCTCCGCGGCCTGTGCGGACCGGACACGCGGCTGGTGAGCTCCTACGGCCTGAGCGAAGCCACCATCGACAGCACGTACTTCGAACAGCCCGAGCCCACGCCCAGCGAGCAGATCGTCCCCATTGGCCAGCCCTTCGCCAACACGCAGATGTACCTGCTGGACAGCGCGATGCAGCCGGTGCCCATCGGCATCTCGGGAGAACTCTTCGTGGGCGGTGACGGGCTCGCGCGTGGCTACTGGGGCCAGGCGAACCTGACCGCCGAGCGCTTCGTGCCCGATCCCTTCAGCGCCACACCGGGCGCCCGCCTGTACCGCACGGGCGACCTGGCCCGCTATACGGAGGACGGCACCCTCGCCTTCATCGGCCGCAACGACACGCAGGTGAAGATTCGCGGCCACCGCATCGAGCTGGATGAAATCAAGGCGAAGCTGCTGGAGCACTCCGCGGTCCAGGCCGTGGAGCTGCTCGTCCACGAGGACGCCGGCAACAAGCAGCTCGTCGCCTACCTCACGCTCACGGCGCCAGACGTGGCCACGGCCGATGACTTGCGGCAGCACCTCAAGAGGCACCTGCCGCCGTACATGGTGCCCGCGGCCTTCGTCATCCTGGCCGCCTTCCCACTCACCCCCAACGGCAAGGTGGACCGCAAGGCCCTGCCCGCGCCCGAGAGCGTCCGCCGCGACGCGCAGGACGGCTTCGTCGCTCCGCGCGACGAGGTGGAGACCCGGCTCGCGGCCATCTGGGAGGAGCTGCTGGCGGTGCGCCCCATCGGCGTGCACGACAACTTCTTCGACCAGGGCGGCCATTCACTTCTGGCCGTCCGGCTGATGGTGCGAATCCGTGAGCAGTTCGGCCGCGCCCTTCCGCTGTCGGTCCTCTTCCAGAACCCGGCGCTGGAGCAGCTCGCCAAGGCGATTCACGAAGAGGCTTCGCCCGCGCCATGGTCGCCGCTGGTGACGCTCCAGCCGGGAGCAGGCCGCGCCGCCCTGTTCTGCGTCCCGGGCGCCGGTGGAAACGCCGTCTACCTTCGCGAGCTGGCCCAGGCCCTGGGCCCCACCCTGCCGGTGCATGCCTTCCAGGCGCGCGGGCTGGATGGACGGGCGGAGCCGCACCGCTCCGTAGAGGAGATGGCCGCGTGCTACATCGAAGCGCTCAAGCAGGTGCAACCGCAGGGGCCATACCACCTGCTGGGCCACTCCTTCGGTAGCTGGGTCGCCTTCGAGATGGCGCAGCAGCTCCGGAAGCAGGGCGAGTCGATTGCCTTCCTGGGCATCCTCAACACCACCGTCCCGGTGAACGAAGCCTCGCCGAGCGAGGCGCCCCCGTTCGACGACGCGGACTGGATGGCCTCCGTCGCGAGCACGGCGGGCCGTCTCTACGGCGTGGACCTGGGCATCTCCTCCGAGGCGCTCCGGCCGCTGTCTGCCGAAGCGCGCCGAGAGTACCTGACCCGCGGGTTGGTCCAGGCGGGACTCCTCCCCGACGGCGCGGACAGCCAACAGGTCCAAGGGTTCATCGACGTCTACAAGGCCGCGTACGCGATTGACTACGTCCCCCGGAACACGCTCCCCATTCCCGTCGCCCTCTTCCGGGCCCAGGAGCGGCACGAGGAAGACGGCATCGTCCCCGAGTCCTTCGCGGACGACCCGAGCTGGGGCTGGGGCCGCCACGCCTCCACGGCTGTCACGCCCGTGACGGTGCCGGGAGACCACATGACGATGCTGGCCGCGCCGCACGTCCAGGTGCTGGCGGAGCACGTGCGCCAGGGCCTCGTCCGGGCCGGAGCCATTCGATGACGGCGGCGCCGTCCTTCCCCATGAAGTCCGCCGTCGTCATCTGGCTGGGACAGGTCCTGTCACTGCTGGGCTCGGGGCTGACGAGCTTCGCGCTCGGCGTCTGGACGTACAAGACGACGGGCGACGTGACGCAGTACGCGCTGGTCATGCTCTCCGCGACGCTGCCCGCCATCCTGCTCGGGCCGGTGGCCGGAGCGCTCGTGGACCGCTGGAACCGCCGCTGGGTGCTGGTGCTCAGCGACGCGGCTGCCGGCTTGTCGAGCCTCGTGCTGGCGCTGTTGCTGTTCAATGGCTTGCTCCAACCCTGGCACGCCTACGTCACGACCGCCGTGGTGTCGACGGCCAGCGCGTTCCAACAGCCGGCCTTCTCCGTGCTCGTCTCCACGGTGGTGCCGCCGCAGCATCTGGGTCGGGCCAACGGATTGGTGCAGGTCGGGCTCGCGTTCTCTCAACTGGTGGCACCCATGTTGAGCGCCACCCTGATGGAGCTCATCGAACTCAAGGGCATCCTGCTCATCGATGCGACGACGCTCGTGCTCGGCGCGCTGCCCCTGCTCCTGGCACGAATCCCCCGGGAGCACCTCGTGTCGTCGTCCGGTGAGGATCGGGTGCCGCTGCTCGATGCGATTCGGGCTGGCGGTGCCTACCTGCGCGCCACCCCAGGACTCCTGGCGCTCATTGGCTTCCTCGCGGCCAGCAACTTCCTGACCGGCACGGTCGAGGTCCTCGTCACCCCGCTGGTCCTGTCCTTCGCGGACGTGCGCACCCTGGGCGCGCTCACCACCGCGGGTGGCGTGGGCATGTTGGCGGGCAGCCTGGTCATCAGCGCCTGGGGCGGCCCCAAGCGACTGGTGAATGGCTTGCTCGGGTTCCAGCTCACCTGTGGACTCGCGCTCATCTGCGTCGGGCTGGCCACCTCCGTTCCCGTGCTGGCCGGTGTCGCCTTCGCGTTCTTCTTCGGCCTCCCCATCATCAACGGTTCCAGCCAGACGCTCCTCCAGCGCATCGTGCCCCTGGCGCTGCGCGGCCGTGTCTTCGCTTTCACCAGCACCATCACCGGGGCCATGTTGCCGCTGGCGTACACGATCGCCGGGCCGCTGGCGGACCACGTTTTCGAACCCGCCATGGCCTCGGGAGGAAAGCTCGTCCCCCTGCTGGGTGCGTTCGTCGGCGAGGGCCCGGGCCGAGGCATCGCCTTGATGTTCCTCATCTCGGGCGTGCTGGCGGTCCTCATGACGCTGCTGTCCACGCTCTACCGCCCGCTGCGTGAGCTGGAGGCGCCCCTACAGGACGCGCCTTCCGCCGAACCCGCGGCGAGCCCCTGAACCCTCCCCTCTTCCCACGACTTCCCAAGGAGACCCGCCATGCCGAGTCCCAGCCGTTCCGTGCAGACCCTGACCGACCTGCTGCGCTGGCGCGCCTCGAACCAGACCGAGGCCCGCGCATATACGTTCCTCCAGGATGGTGAAGGCCAGGAGACCACCTGGACCTATGGCGAGTTGGATCGCCAGGCCCGCGCCATTGCCGCGGCGCTGCAGGAGCACAAGGGCGCTGGCGAGCGAGCGCTGCTGCTGTATCCACCGGGGCTCGACTACATCGCGGCGTTCTTCGGCAGCCTGTACGCGGGCGTGGCCGCGGTGCCAGCCTATCCTCCCGCGCAGCTCCAGGCCGTCACGCGCATCCTCTCCATCCTCCTGGATGCGAAGCCGCGCTTCGCGCTCACCACGCGCGAAATCCTGGAGAGCGTGAACGCGCTGGCCGAGGCCTACCCCGTGCTGAAGGACATCCGCTGGATTGCCACGGATGCGCTGGAGGAAGGGCTGGAGGATGGCTGGAAGCGCCCCGCCATCACCGGCGACACGCTGGCCTTCCTCCAGTACACGTCAGGCTCCACGTCGACACCCAAGGGCGTGATGGTGCTGCACCGGAACCTGATGTCGAACGAGGAGATGATCCGGCAGGGATTCAGCCACGACGACCCGCCGACGATATGCGGCTGGCTGCCGCTGTACCATGACATGGGGCTCATCGGCGCGGTGCTCCAGCCGATGTACCTGGGCGCGCACTCCATCGTGATGTCCCCGTGGTCCTTCCTGCAGCGCCCCATCCGCTGGCTGAACACCATCACGAAGTACCGTGCGACGACGAGCGGCGGGCCCAACTTCGCCTACGCGCTCTGCACGCGAAAGGTGAAGCCGGAGCAGCTCGCTTCGTTGGACCTGAGTTCGTGGCGCGTCGCCTTCAATGGCGCGGAGCCCGTGCGGGCGGAGACGCTGGCGGAGTTCGCGGACACCTTCGCGCCCACCGGCTTCCGCCGGGAGGCCTTCTATCCCTGCTATGGCCTCGCGGAGGCGACGCTCTTCGTGTCGGGAGGCATCACCTCCGAGCTGCCACGCCACCTCACCGTGGATTCGGCAGCGCTCGAGCAGAACCGCGCCGTGGCTGCACCGCCGGGCCCGTCCGCGCGGACGCTCGTCAGCTCCGGGCGGAGCTGGGGTGACAGCCTCATCCGCATCGTGAATCCGGAGACGCTGGTGGCGTGCGCACCGGGCGAGGTGGGCGAAATCTGGACGGCCGGCCCCCACGTCACTCACGGCTACTGGGGACGCGAGGAGATGAACGCGGAGACCTTCCAGGCGCGCATCCAGGGCAGCGAGGAAGGTCCCTTCCTGCGTACCGGCGATTTGGGCTTCATGATTGACGGCGAGCTGTATGTCACCGGCCGCATCAAGGACCTCATCATCGTCGACGGCCGGAACCACTACCCGCAGGACCTCGAGCTGACGGCCGAGAGCCAGCACCCGGCGCTCCGTCCTGGCTGCTCGGTGGCGTTCTCCGTCGACCATCCCGAGGGCGAGCGGCTGGTGGTGCTAGTGGAGGTCAGCGCCCGCTTCGTGCCCTCTGAACAGGGTGATGGCGCCCAGGCCCTGAACGGGAGCGCGCTCCAGAAGACCATCCGGCAGGCCGTGGCCGCAGCACACTCCGTGGACGTCCATGAGGTCGTCCTGCTCCAACAGGGCGAGGTCCTCAAGACGTCCAGCGGCAAGGTCCAGCGGCGCGCCTGCCGAACGAAGTACGTGGAGGGCAGCCTCCAGCGCTGGGCCGCGTAGTCTGTCCTGTGCGGATTGATGAAGCAGTCCCTCGCTACCTGCGAGGGCCGAGCACGATGATGGCCATTCCCAGGATGGCGACGAGCGCGCCCACGAGGTCCCACGTCGTGGGCCGCTCCCCTTCCACGAGCCACAGCCAGACGAGCGCCACGGCGATGTACACCCCGCCGTAAGCCGCATAGGTGCGGGCCGCGCCTGTCGGGTGCAGCGTCAAAAGCCACGCGAAGGCCGCGAGGCTCCCCGCCGCGGGCACGAGGAGCAGGGGCGACTTCCCCTGACGGAGCCAGAGGTAGGGCAGATAGCAGCCCACCACCTCGGCCACCGCGGTGAGAACGAAGAGCCCGAAGGCGTACAGCAGATGCACGGCGAGGAACCTTTCGTGAAGCGCGGTCGAGGTGCTGCCGCGGCGCCAAGCCCATGCTTCGAGCCTTCCATCAATCCCCCGTACTTCCCAGTCCCGAACCTGGACCTCTGGTATCGGCTCACCCGCGGACACTCCAGCAGCGAATCGGACTCGCGGGCCTGCTCGCACCTTGTATGCGCGCGGCGGCTGAGGCATCCGGAGGGAGGCGGGAAACAGCACCCGCGCCTTCCGGGAACGGCCCGCGCCGCTCCCCCCTGGACATCCCACCGGGTACCCGCGACATGACGCTCATCCCGCCGCCAGCGGTCCAGGACACAGCCCCTCGCAAGAAACGGTGGCCGCGCGCCGTCGCGTGGACCCTGGGCGCACTCGTGGTGCTGGAAGTCTCCATCAACGTGGCGCTCAACGTAGGCGCCGTTCAAGCCATCATGCGCCAGTCCACCAGCCGGACTGAGCTCGCATGGAAGCGCGCGTGGTGGCTCTGGCCTTTCGGACAGCTCCACCTCCGCGACTTCACGCTGACCCAGCAGAATCAAAACCAGTGGTGGCAGGTGAACATGGACGCGTTGGAGGCCAACGTGTCGCTGACCGCCCTGCTGCGCAAACGCGTGGACGTGCAGCGCATCGACGGGCATGGCGCGCGGTTCCGGATTGAACCTTCATTCGGCATCGAGAAGGAACCGCCACCGGGCCCGGACTACCGCCCGTGGGTCATCCAACTGGCCGACGTAACGGTCCACGAGGTTCGCGAGTTGGACTTCGGCCGGGTCCGCTTCGTGGGGAACCTGGACGTGCAAGGCTCGCTGGACATCAAGGGCCGGGAGCGCATCCACGTCGAGACGCCTTCGATTCGCGTGGTCTCCGGTGCCATGGAGTTCGACCGGAAACCTGTCACCCGGCTGGAGCGCCTGGAGGCCAAGGCACAGCTCGAGGTCCCCTTCACGGAAGACCAGGGCTGGGACCTCTCACGGGCGCTCAGCGCACAGGTGACGAGCCAGATGGAGCTGCTCCCACTGGACTGGCTGAACGAGCACCTGGGGTCGAACAACGCCGTCTCCGTGAAAGGGGGCGAAGGCAAGGTGGACCTGGACCTCCACCTCAAGGACGGCGGGCTGGCCGATGACAGCCGCATTGACGTCCAGGGCCAGGAGTTGAACGTGCGGGCCGGTCCCATCCGAGCGCGTGCGCCCTGGGCCCTCAAGGCCTCGCTGACGTCGGAGAGCCCGGACACGCGGAAAGGGACCGCAACGCTCACCTTTGCGCCCGTGCGAGTGTCCGGTCCCGAGGGCACGGGTGCAGAGGTCCCTGAAATCACCATCACCGTCCTCGCGCGTCGCAGCGCGGAGCAGTCGGACTGGGAGCTGGAGCCGGACCTCCGCGTGGCCAGGAGCCGGCCGCTGGACTTGAGGATGCTCAATCCCTGGCTGGCGCGGACGATGGAAATCGACTCCGGGTTCATGACGGTGCAGAGCCGGGAGCGGTCGAAGTCCGCGAAGGCTCAGGACTCGCTGCGGCTGAGCGTGGACTCCGACCTCGTCTCCGGACGCATGGGAAGCGTCAAGGTTCTGTTGCGTGCCGAGGCGGACGTGGACGCCCGGAACATGTCGTGGGACACGAAGTCCCTGACACTGACGGGGACGACGCTCCGGCTGACGAACGTGTCCACGAATGGCCCCGTGCCCATTCGCGCTTGGAGCGGCGTCTTCACCCTGCCCCAGGCCCGACTGTCCCTGTCGCCGACAGTGCTGTCGGCGCGCTTCGCCAGCAAGCTCACGGACACACAGCCTGTCGCCGCGCTGCTCACGTCCGCGAAGAATCTGCCGCGCTTCCTGACGTCCCTGCTCAACATCCGGGACGTCACGGTGACGGGCCGGGTGCAGATTGACGAGGGAGGGCTCCAACTGCGCGAACTGCAGGCAGAAGGAGAGGGCTTCTCCCTGCGAGGACACCTGGACCTCGCAGGCGGAGAGCTACAAGGCGCGCTCCTGGCGACCCTGGGCGCCCTCACCGGCGGAATCGAATTCAAACCCGGCCGACAGGACCTGCACCTGCTGAACGCGAAGCAGTGGTTCGCGAAACAGCCCGAACCTCCGTTCCGGTAGGCGGGGAGATGCGCAGCTCGCCTGCGGAGGTATTCCTCGCAAGCGAGAGTGGCTCACGGGCTCGCTCCGCCACCTCCGCCATTTCGAGACAGCGTCACGCATCTCGAACTTCTCCTCCAGGCTGCTGGGGCTGGCGGCCGTCCGCCGGAACACACGCCTGAGTCCGGGGCGAAACGGAACCCTGGCATTCCAAGGTGACTGTTGGACCGCGGGCGACGCGGGTGCACCGCGAGCTGACGCCTATCCAGGGAGCGCCCTCCAGGCACGGGGATGGGAGGCGAACACCCGGGGCCGTGGCAAGGCATGGGGTGCCCAGGTGATGGCCCCGCCTCCTCTCTGTATCGTCCCCATTGCCCGCCACGAGCCATGTGGTATAGAGCCGCCCCGAAGCGCGAAGTACCCGCCCCGTTACCAAAGCTGTTGCACGGACACCGGGCGAGCAGGTAGGAAGGCAGTAGAAGTTCCGCAGTAAAAGCCGTAGGTTGCATCCCACTTACGGCCAGGTAGCTCACCTGGTTAGAGCGGCGGTCTCATAATCCGCAGGTAGTCAGTTCAAGTCTGACCCTGGCCACTACCCCGGCGTCACCTTCACGGTGACACCGGGGTTTTTCTTTTCAGGGCCCCTTCTCCAGCATCCACACGTGGCCGTCCGGGTCCTTGAACGTCGCGGAGTAGCCCCAGGGCTTCTGGCTCGGCTCGGCGGCGACTTCGGCGCCAGCCTCCCGCGCCTTGGCGATGAGCGCCTCGATCTGCGCCTCCGTCTCCAGGGACAGGCTCAGGATGCACTCCGAAACGCCCTGCTCCGCGACCTTGTTGCCCCCCGCCACCCAGCCGAAGCCTCCGGTGGGGATGAGCATCAGGCTGACGCCCGCGTTGAGCGTGAAGTGGACGGGCTCGGGCATCGTGCCGTCCGCCGTCTCGACGACGAGGCGGAAGTCGAGTCCCTCTCGGTAGAAACGAAAGGCCCGCTTCAGGTCCCGCGTCGGCAGACTCACGACGACATGGGGACCGCGCGGTGCCGGATCCTTCGGAGAAGCTTGCGATGCCACGATGACCTCCAGGGATGGGTTCCTGCGAGTGAGACGCCCCACCGCCCCCGGAATCATCGCCTCCCCCCACGAAAAAAGGCCGGGGCTCGACGGCTCCCCGGCCCTGGAACAACTTACTGGCAGTCGCTCAGCGGGAAGACGTAGTCACGGCGCGGCGTCTGGCCGGGGTCCTGGTTGATGGCCGCGACGCTCAGCTCGCTGTAGTTCACCGTCGTGCTGCTGCCGATGACCATCTGCGTCTTCTGCACGCGCGTGGTGGACAGCACCACCTTGCCAATGGTGCCGCTCGGCTCGATGCGGTAGCAGTTCATGATGCGCGGGTCCACCGTCGACCGGCGGCACTGGTTGTACTGCCCCAGAATCTCGCGCTTCGTGTACGTGCAGCGACAATCCCAGGGGTCGTACTCCTCGGAGACGTACGCGGCCTCGAAGCCGGTCGCCGTCTGGACGACCTCCAGGTGCGTGCCGCCCTGGAACTCGTCACAGCGCAGCACCACGTCGCCCACGGCGCCCTGCTTCACTTCCGCCGTCTCGGCAACCACCTCGGCCTCGGGCGGCGGGTCCTGCGGCTGGGCACCGTTGCAACCCGCGCCCATGAGGGCGCTCATCAAAATCATCGCGGAGAAACGAATGGGGGAACGCATTCCAGCTCCTGAAGAAAGGTCCGGGTCATCCCAGACCTCTCACATGGGAGCTTTTCCCGTGATGAAGCGCAATACACTTCTCCGTCACATCGCCCCATTCGCACTGCGCGTCCCAGCCGTCAGGACATCCGGAGCGCCGTCCACAGCGACAGGGCGCCGAAGATGAAGAAGAGGCTGGCGGCGGCCCACCGCACCCAGCTCATCTGCACCCGCCCGGCGAGCCGGTCCCCCAGGAACACAGCCAGGCCGTCCGACAGCATCATCCCGGCCGTGGTGCCCAGCGTCACCGTGATGGGCGCCTGATAACGCGCGGCCACGGCCATGGTGGCCAGCTGCGTCTTGTCCCCCATCTCCGCGAGGAAGAAGAGCACCACCGTGGTGAGGAACGCGCCGAAGCGCGGCGGCTTGCCGCCATCTTCATCCAGCGTGTCCGGCTTGAGCGTCCACAAACCGAAGCCGATGAAGAGCACCGCCAGGAGCAGCGCCATCCACTTCGCCGGCACGTGTGTGGACACCCAGCTGCCCACGCTGGACGCCAGCGCGTGATTGGCGACGGTGGCGACGAAGATGCCCGCCAGCACATGCCACGGCTTGCGAAACCGCGTGGCCAGGGAGAACGCGAGCAACTGCGTCTTGTCCCCCATCTCACTGGCGGCCACCAACACGAACGAACCCACGAGCGCTTCCAACATGACGACTCCCTCGCAACCACAGGGCCGGGGTTCAGGTTCGTGGGAGACGCCAGGGCAGCACGCGCGCACGACGGACCTCGGCCAGGAAGAAACGACAATCCCTGTCCGAAGGTCTCGTTCGTCTCGCGAACATCACGAGGTGGGGGCCCGGGCCGTTTCCAGCCAGTGTGTCGAGCTTCCCGCCGCCAGCGCCGCTGGCGTGAACTACTCCCCTAAGGCAAGCGGCGAAGTAGCAGCGCGATACGGCCCTGTCAACGCGGGCTGCGGCACGGCTCGATCCCCTGGCCCCCGGCGCATTTTTTGACGGCGTGCCCGTCCGCCCGCCTAATGCCGCGGACAGGCAGGTAGCGGCCTGTAGCAGCCACGCCCGGAGGAAGTCCGATGCAGGATGGAAGCGCCAGTCCCCTGAGCCCCGAGGCTCCGTCATCCCCGGCGGCCTCGGAAGTGTCTGTCGACGTCCGAGGCCCGGATGCCGACATCGTCTCCACCCACGTCCTGGTCCCCGAGGAGCAGGTCCAGAAGCTGCGCGAGCTGGCGCGGCGGACCCGCATCCACCAGAGCGAGTACCTGCGCGAGGCCGTGGAAGACCTGCTCGGCAAGTACGGCCGCGGCGCGCCCAAGGAGGAAGGCCAGTCATGAGGTCTGCCGCCGTCGCGCCCCGCGCATCCCTTCCTCGCACGCGTGAGCTGATGCCCGCTTCAATGCTGCGCGACGCCGACGCGGCCCGACTGCTTCGCACCCGACTGGACTCCGAGCGGCCGGCCTCGATTCGCGAGGCCATCGTCCGCTGGTTGGATCAGGAACTCTGACACGATGCGTCCGGCCCCCACCTGGAGGCCGGACGTGACGCCGGGGTAGGCTCCGCAATTCCTTTTCGGAAGGAGCCCCACACCCCATGCGTCTCCCGATTGTCAGCGCCGCACTCGCGCTCGCCGCCGCCGGCTGTGCCACCTCCGGCTTCGACAAGCTCTACCCAGGCATGTCGTCCCATCAGGTCGTCGACGCCATGGGCTCAGGGCCCACGCGCGCGCAGGAGTTCCCGGACAGCTCCACCGCCTGGTACTACGGCGAGGACCGCTGCGTGCTGATGCGCGACGACAAGCTCGTCGCCAAGGCCACGACCGAGGACTCCACCACCATCAACACCCCGGTCGTCTCCGTGCGCGACAGCGCGAAGGCCCTGTGCGCGCCAGAGGGCTACGCCTCCTCGGAGAAGCGGGAGCAGGTCATCGACACGCCGTTCGGCACCCTCAAGGGCAACATCGACCCGAAGGCCGCCATGGAGAAGGTGAAGGGCGTGGTGACGGGCAAGAGCGGTGACACCACCCCCGCGAAGACGGAAGCCGCTCCCGCGGAGACGGGGCAGGCGTCGTCGCCCACCCCGTAGGAAGCCGCATCGACACGGCACCCGGGGCCGGGATGCGGCCCCGGCGTCAGGCGGAAGGTGCCGCCGCCTCGCCGTCCTTGTCGTCCAGCTTGCCGGCGATGTCCTTGAACGACAGGTGCCCCATGGACAGCAGGATGAGGCCCAGGCCCACCTGCTGCACCGTCTGGCTCAGCCACATGACGTTGGCGTAGGCCAGCCCACTGGCATTCACCGCGGCGGCCGGAAGGAAGAGGCTCAGGCCCACCTTCGTGGCCGCCTGGAAGGTGCCCATCATCCCCGGCGCCGCCGGAATCATCAGCCCCACCACCAGCACGCCCAGCACGACGTAGGCCTGGAACAGCGTCAGGTCCATGGGCTCGCAGACGGTGCCGGGCGCCGCGCCCGAGCAGTCGAAGGCGTTGGCCAGCATGGACATCCCCGCGCCATTCACGCCCCAGTACAGCGCCGTGTAGAGGAAGAAGAGCGCGACCTGCCGCCCCTTCGGCAGCTGCCGCATGGCACCCACGAAGGTGTCGACGATGTCCGCCACCTTGTCCGCCACCTGCGGCGCCAGCCGGCCCACCGTGGCGCGCACCAGATTCACCGTGCGCTGCTGCTGCCAGAGGCCGAAGAGGAGGAACGCCAGACCGCCGCCGAACACCGCGAACATCAGCCACGAGCCCAGCTTGACGTAGCGAATCTCCGGCGTCTCCGTGGGCACGAAGAAGAGCAGCGCTCGCAGCATCGCCGCCACGAAGAGGCCGTCCACGATGCGCTCCAGCACCACGGACGTCATGGCCGCGCTGCGGCGGATGCCACTGCGCTGCGCGATGAGGAAGGGGCGCGCGAACTCGCCCAGGCGGAAGGGGAGCACCAGCAGCATCATGAAGCCGATGCCGGACGCCTCATTCAGCTTTCGGAACGGGACGTGCTCCAGTCCCGACAGAAGGCAGCCCCAGCGCAGGGTGCGGAAGACGTGGATGGCCAACAGGCAGCCGAAGTACGGCACCAGCCACGCGTAGTTGGCCGACTTCAGGCTGGCCAGTTGCGTCGCCCAGTCCGTGTCCCGGAAGGCCCACCACATGAAGAGGAAGGTGACCAGGAGGCTGGCCAGGAGTTTGACGGCACGTTTCACAGCGGCCGGGTATACCGTCAGTCCGGGTCGGACTCCAGTGACTCCCCGGCCAACAAAATCGCGGGATTGTCCTTCATGAGGCGGGCGAAGCTCGCCTCCCCTGCCCTGCTCCGCAGCTCCGCCAGCGAGCGGCCCACCCAGTCCCGGGCCCCCACGGGCCCATGCAGGTCCGTGGCGCCCACCGCATAGAGCCCGTCGTCCAGGAAGGCGCGCGACAGCTTCTTCGCCGTGCCGCCATAGCGGCCGATGAGCGCACCGATGTCCAGTTGCAACAATGCCCCAGCTCGCACGGCCTCCGCGGCGCGGCCCTTCCGCTCGAACTCCAAGCAGCGCTCGGGATGCGCCAGCAGCGGCACCACGCCCTTGGTGCGGATGCGGAAGAGGATGTCCGGCAGCGCGGGGACAGGCGCGGTGTAGGGCAGCTCCACGAGCACATAGCGGCCCGGGCCCAACTTTCGGGCCTGGGGCGTGCTGAGGCCTCGCAGGAAGGCATCGTCGAGCACGTTCTCGGCGTTGCGCCCCAACGCCAGCGGGATGCGCTCGCGCTCCAGGGCCTCCGCCAGCTCCGCACGACGCACGTCCACCACCTCCACGGGGGCGTATTCGGGGCGCGCGTGTGGACTGGGGGCGACGGTGGAGAAGCCAAGGTCGACCAGCGCGCGCGCCATCTCCAGCGCGTCGTCCAGCGTGCGTGCCCCGTCATCCACGCCGGGCAGCAAATGGCAGTGCAGGTCGACGAAGCCGCTCATGCGTCGCCGTGCTGGCGTGCCGGGTGGCTGTCGGCGGGCAGCTCGTCCTCCTGCTCATCCGCCTGCCGGTCGGGGACGCGGTACTCCTCGCCGAGCCACCGGCCGAGGTCCACGGCGCGACAGCGCTTGGAACAGAAGGGAAAGGCAGCGTTCTCCCCGCGCGGGGGAACGGGCTTCTGGCAGATGGGACACGTCAGGGTGCTCATGATGGACGGTGTTCTAGATAAGCGTTGACGCTCTCGCGAGCCAGGATGTTTCGTGCCCGCCATTCCATGGGAGGCGCCTGCCATGAAGGTTCTTCGCATCACCCGTCCTGGAGGCCCCGAGGTCCTCGCCGAGGAAGAACGTCCCGAGCCCGTCCCAGGCCCAGGGGAGATTCTGATCCGGGTGCGGGCGTCCGCGCTCAACCGGGCGGACCTTCTGCAGCTTCGTGGTCACTACCCCGCCCCGCCGGACGTGGCACCGGACATTCCAGGCCTGGAGTACGCGGGCGAGGTGGTGGCCGTGGGCCCGCGCGCACGGCGCTTCCAGCCCGGCGACCGCGTCATGGGACTGGTGGGCGGAGGCGCGTGGTCGGAGCTGCTCGTCACCCATGAGCGAGAGGCGATGCCCATCCCCGATGGGATGGACTTCGCCGACGCGGCGGCCATTCCGGAGGCGTACCTGACCGCGTTCGACGCGCTGGTGCTCCAGGGCGAGCTCAAGCCCGGCGAGACGGTGCTCGTCCACGCGGTGGCCAGTGGCGTGGGCTCGGCGGCGGCGCTCATCTGCCAGGCCATGGGCGCGCGCGTGGTGGGCACCGGCCGCAACGCGGCGAAGCTGGCCCGCGCGGCCGACTGGGGTGTGGCTCGCACGGTGCTGTGTGACGCCAGGCCGCCGCGCTTCGCGGACGCGGTGCGCGAGGAGACAGGCGGCCGGGGCGCGGACCTGTGCCTGGACCTGGTGGGCGGTAGCTACGTGCCGGAGACGCTGAACGCCCTGGCGCCCCGGGGGCGGCTGATGCTGGTGGGGCTGGTGGCGGGCGCGGCCACCGAGGTGAACCTGGGCACGGTGCTGACGAAGCGGCTGCGTGTCACCGGCACCGTGCTGCGCAGCCGTCCGCTGGAAGAGAAGATCGCGCTGGCGCAGAGCGCGGAGCGGCATCTGCTGCCGCTGTTCCGCACAGGGGCGCTGCGGCCCGTGATAGACGCGGTGGTGCCGCGCGCGGACATCCGACAGGCGCTGGAACGCATGGCCGGCAATGACTCGGTGGGCAAGCTGGTGGTGCGGTGGGCGTGAGCCGCATCGCGCACTGAAGGAACGGATTCGATGACGGAGCAGCAGTTGGAGCTCGAAAAGCTCATCCGGCAGATTGACGACCTCCACTACATCCAGACCTATCACCGGGTCGAAATGCCGGAGGCCGAGTACCGGCAGAGCCTGGCCAAGGCGGAGCGCAAGAACGCCGAGGTGGTGACTCAAATCCGCGCACGGCTCGCCAGCGGCGTCAGCCTGGACTTCGAGACCATCAACGGGCACTCGCCGATGATGATCGCCGTCCCCCAGAACAACGTCGAAGTCATCCAGTTGCTCATGGAGTACGGCGCCGACATCCGAGCGGGTTCGAACTACGAGTTCCCGATTCACCGGGCCGCGGAGTTCGGCGCTGACCGCGTCGTGCGGTTCTTCATCGAGCAGGGCATCGACCCTCGGCTGAAGACGGAGGGGGGCAGGTCGGTGCTCTCCGTCGCCCGCGCCTCGCGGCACAGCAAGAACGTGGGCCCCCTGCTCGTGGAACTCCTGAAGAAGACCAAGGACCAGCGAGGCCCTCCGCCCAAGAAAGCGAAGGAGCTCTCCGAGGAGCGCGTCACCCAATACCTGACAGGGGACGCTCCCACGGGGGTCAACCCCACGACGTGGGAGCAGCTCCGCGCGTTCATGGAGAGCGTCTTCGTCGAGGAGTACTCGGTCACCATCGACCAGCTCTACGCGGGCATCGCGGAGCACGGCAACACGAACGCCCCGCTCGTCTTCGCCACCATCGACCTCATCCGGCAGGTCTCCACGCGGGCCCCCGCGAGCAAGACGCTCAAGAAGGTGTCCAAGAACCCCTTCGTCCACCACGGCGACCTGGTGGTGGAAGGCCCCCTGAAGGTGCTGTCGCTCCTGGTGACGGGGAACCTGACGGTGAAGGGCAAGGCCTCCAACTTCGAAGGGTGCCAGCTCTTCGTAGGCGGTGACTTCGAATGCGACAGCTTCCAGACCGAGGGCCCCGTCATCATTGGAGGGAACCTCAAGGCCTCGACCGTAGACGCCTTCTACAACGACTACAGCCTGGACGTCCGGGGCGTGCTGACGGCGGACCGGCTGGTGATTGAGAAACATCAGGTGCTGGCCGGACGTTTCGACGTCAAGGAACGCATCGAGAAGTAACAGACCATTGCGCCCCGACACCGGGCCTTTATCCTGCGCCGCCATGGCTACCCACTTCGACCCCAGCGCCGCCGCCCAGCCGGACTCCGGCGTGTTCGGCCTCCCCCACTCCCCGGAAGAGGCGCACGTCGTCCTCATCCCCGTTCCCTTCGAGGCCACCACCAGTTACGGCGGTGGCACGTCCGAGGGGCCGACCGCCGTCCTGGAAGCCAGCCGGCAGGTCGACCTCTTCGACGTGGAGACGGGTCGTCCCTACGAGCGTGGCATCGCCATGCTCCCCGAGCCCCAGGAACTGCGCGACTGGAACACCCGCGCCAAGGAGCGCGCCCAGGTCGTCATCGAGGCCGGTGGCATCCACTCCGGCGAGGCCGCACTGATTCAGGCCGCGCAGGACGTGAATGTCCTCTGCGACCAGATGAACGAGCACGTCTACCGCACCACCAAGCACTGGTTGGACCAGGGCAAGCGCGTGGCCGCGGTGGGCGGTGACCACTCCATCTCCTACGGCATCATCCGCGCGCACGCGGAGAAGTACCCCGGCATGGGCGTGCTGCACCTGGACGCGCACGCCGACCTGCGCGTGGCCTACGAGGGCTTCACCTGGTCCCACGCGTCCATCATGTACAACGTCGCGGAGCGCATCCCCGGCGTGAAGACGCTGGTCCAGGTGGGCCTGCGCGACATGAGCGCGGAGGAGTACCAGTACATCGCGGACTCCAACGGCCGCGTGCACGGCTTCTTCGACGCCACCCTCCAGAACAAGCGCTTCGACGGCGTGCCCTGGAACCGGCAGGTGGATGAGATGGTCGCCCTGCTCCCGAAGCAGGTCTACCTGTCCTTCGACATCGACGGGCTGGACCCCGTGCTCTGCCCCCACACGGGCACCCCGGTGCCCGGCGGACTGTCCTTCGCCGAGGCCGTGGCCCTCATCGCCGGCGTGGTCCGCTCCGGGCGCACCATCGTGGGCTTCGACCTCACCGAGGTGGCCCCCGACCCCGATGGCGGCGAGTGGGACGGCAACGTCGGCGCCCGGCTTCTGTACAAAATGATTGGCTGGATGCTGAAGTCGCAGCAGGCCTGACGCCTCGTCACGCGAAGCGCCCCTGGAGGCTTCGGGCCACACCGCCAGGAGCCTCCATGTCGACCCTCCTCGTTTGCCCCCTGCCCGAGCGTGGGCACATCAATCCCTCGCTCAAGCTCGCCCGGGCCCTCCAGAAGCGGGGGCACCGGATTGTCTTCTGCGGCATCCGGGACACCGAGGCGCTCATCCGCGCGGAGGGGTTCGACTTCGAGTGCCTCTTCGAACACCTGTTCCCCCTGGGCTTCCAGGATGAGGTCAAGGAGCGGGTGAGCCAGTGGAAGGGCCTGAAGCGCGTGCGCTACCTGCTGCAGGTGCTGCGCAAGCAGAACCAGATGTATGAGTCGATGCTCCAGGGGGAGCTCGACGCCATCATCACCCGGACGCGGCCGGACCTGGGTCTCACGGATGTCCTCCTCCCAGAGTCGTTCCTCGTCCTCCGCGGCCACCAGGTTCCCACCCTGGTGTTGAACACGAGCATCCCCATGCGGTGGGAGCTCATGACGCCGCCGCCGACCTCCGACGTCATCCCGGATGGCCAGCTCTCCGGCGTCATCCGAGGCGCGCTCGACTGGGGCCGCATCCTGTTCGCATCGAAGATGGAGGATTGGCGCAGCTGGGTCGGACTGGAGCCGGCGGACCTCCGGTACCGGCACGCGTTGGCGCGCAAGTACGGCTATCCGCCCGAGCATCTGGACTTCGCGGGGCGCCTCAGCGGCGAGCACGACCCCATGCTCGTCCTCTGCCCCCGAGAGTTCGTGGAGTTCAGTGGCGCACGGCTCTCCATCGACGTCCACTACACGGGGCCCTGCATCGACCTGGAGCGCAAGGAGCCCGACTTCCCGTGGGAGCGGCTGAGCCCGGAGCGCCCCCTGGTCCTGTGCTCGCTGGGCACCATGGCCATGCCCCCCGAGCAGGCCCGGCGTTTCCACGACGCCGTCACCGAGGCCGCCCGGCGGCGGCCCGCGTGGCAGTTCGTGGTGGCCACCAATGCGTGGCGGGAGACGCGCCCAGGCCCCGTCCCGAACAATCTCGTGTCCGTGACGCGCGTCCCTCAACTCCAGATGCTGCGCCGCGCGTCCGCCATGGTGACCCACGGCGGCTTCAACAGCGTCAAGGAGTGCATCTACTTCGGCGTGCCCATGGTCGTCCTGCCCGTCCAATACGACCAGCCCGGCGTCGCGGCTCGCGTCGTCCACCACGGGCTGGGGCAGCGCGCGGACCTTCGCTCGCTGACGCCCGACACCCTGGTTCCGCTGCTCGACGCGGTCGTCGAACAACCGTCGTACCGGCGCGAGCTGGAGCGCATGAAGGCGCGCTTCCAGGCGGCGGAGGATGAACAGGCCCTGGTGGACGCCATCGAACGGCACCTGCCCGGGACGAGCGCGTCAGGTGCGCCTGGGCAGCATCAGGCTGAACGTGGAGCCCTCGCCGGGTCGTGACTGGACGGACAGCGCGCCCCCTTGCAGGCGCACCAGCTCCGAGGCCACGTACAGCTCCGGTCCGCAGACGCCCTTCGCATCCATCCGGAAGGGCGTGAAGAGGTGGGCCAGCGCCTCCGCGGCCAACCCCGGCCCCGCGTCCTTCACGCGCACCGTGAGCTGCGTCTGGGAGACTTCGAGCGCCACCTCCGCGTCCCCCTGCCGGACCGCGTTCGCCAGCAGCACGTCGAAGACCTGCCGGATGCGCGGTGGGTCCACCTGCGCGTGGACTGGCGCCTCGGGTGCATCCAGCGTGACGTGCGCGCCATGTGCCGCCACCGCGTCGCGCAGGTGCTGGCCCACGTCCGTGTCGATTCGCTTCAGCGTCGCCTCGCCCGAGGACAGCCACGCCAGCTCGCGCAGGTGACGGCCCACGGCTTCCATGGACTGGAGCTGCGCCGCCAGCGTGTCCAGCGCCGCGCGGTCCACGGAGGGCGTGCATTCCAGCCGGCGAAGCTGCTCGCGGGCCGTTTCGAGCGGGCCCTGGAGCGTCTGCGCCACCCACTGCCCCAGCGCGCCCAATGGGGACGCCGCGTGCGCCTCCATCCGGGGCTCCGGCGAGGCGGCCAGCGATTTGTGGATGACCGATTCGAAGTCGGTGATTTCAAAGGGCTTGTGGAGGAAGGCGAACGCCTCCGGCGCGCCCTGGGGCAGCACCGCGCTGAGGAGGATGACGGGCACGTCCTTGAGCTGTGCCTCCTGCTTCATCCGGCGGCAGAGCTCCACGCCGCTCAGCCGCGGCATCATGTGGTCCGTCACCACCAGTTGAGGATGCCGAGCACGCGCCAGGCCGAGCGCCTCCTCGCCATCCCGCGCTCTCAAGACGTCGTGGCCCAGGTCCTCCACGACTTGACTGAGAACCTCCAACACCGCTGGCTCATCGTCCGCGACCAGGACGAGACTCATGCTTCCACTCCCTCGCCTCGGCACGCCGCGACTGCTTGCGCGCCGCCAGGATAACAATCCACTCCCACGGTGTACCGACACCCCGAGAGGACGTGCATCCCAGAGATGCATTCGTTCATGGATGACCGGAGTGGTTTATGAAGAGCGAGACACCGCATCCAGGGAGCCCGGGGAGGCTGCGGCCTTCCCAACAGTCAGAATGTCCTTCGCTCGACAATCCCTGGCGGTGCACGGAGGGTTGGAATGAAGCACGCAGTCATGAGGTGGAGCCTGCTGGTGGTGGCCCTGCTGACCTCGGGCACGGCGAACGCGGACATCGCGCGGCGGCGTGACGCCATCGTCGAGGTCGTGCAAAAGGTCTCCCCCGCCGTCGTCTACATCGGCACCGAGCAGGAGGTGGAGTCGCGCTTCCGGGGTCGCCGTTCTCCCCTGGAGGAGTTCTTCGGTGGCATGGGCGCGGAGCCGGAGCGTCAGAGAATCTCCGGTCTGGGCAGCGGCGCCATCATCGACCCCAGCGGCATCATCGTCACCAATGACCACGTCATCCGGGGCGCGTCCGCCATCCACGTCATCCTGGCGGATGGCCGCTCGTACGAAGCGGAGGTCATCGGCAGCGACGCGGCGAACGACCTGGCGGTGCTCAAGGTCAACGCCAAGGAGCCCCTGCCCATCGCCAAGCTGGGCACCAGCTCCGACCTGATGATTGGCGAGACGGTGGTCGCCATCGGCAGCCCGTTCGGCCTGAGCAAGACGGTGACGGCGGGCGTCGTCTCCGCGGTGGGCCGCACCTTCCGCGCCGACAACCGCGTCTACAACGACTTCGTGCAGACGGACGCCGCCATCAACCCGGGCAACTCGGGCGGCCCGCTGCTCAACGTGGATGGGGAAATCATCGGAATCAACACCGCCATCTTCGGCGGCGGCGCGCAGGGCATCGGCTTCGCGATTCCGGCCGACAAGGTGCGCCGCATCGTCGACGAGCTGACCCGCTTCGGGAAGGTGCGCCCGGCGTGGGTGGGCATCGATACGGCGGACCTGCCGGTCCGCGTCGCCCGGCAGCTCGGGTGGGACCGGGCCTATGGCGCGCTGGTGACGGCGGTGGAGGCAGGGAGTCCAGCCGCGGAGGCTGGCGTGAAGCGCGGGGACGTGGTGGCGGAGCTGGGTGGCTCGCGCATCCAGGACGCCGAGGACTTCGACACCCGCGTTCGCGGCTACCCCGCCCGCTCCGCCTTCCCGGTGGTGCTCTTCCGCGACGGCGGCCTGCGCACCGTCCAGGTGACGCCCGTGGAGTTCCCCGCTCGCATGGTCGAGGGGCTGGCGTGGGAGCGGCTGGGACTCCGCGTGAAGGAGATTCGCGGCGGCCTGGCCGTGTCCGGCGTGCGCCAGGGCTCGGCGGCGGCGGACATCGGGCTGGAGCCCGGAGACATCATCCTCCGTGTGAACAACCAGCCCGTGACGACGAACGACGCCTTCCGGGAGGCCCTGCTCACCGCGCGACGGGGACGTAGCGTGCTGTTGCTCGTGCGGCGGGGGCGCTACGGCTACCACGTGACGCTGCCCTTCGAGCGGGAAGCAGGCTACCGGCTGTAGCTGTCGGGAAAGGGCAACGGGCTCCCCGTATTTCAGGACCCGCGTGACTCGCACTAACATGCGGTGTCATGAGTTCCGTCCGTTACCAATCCCTTGGTCCCCTGCTGGCCGGGGAAGGCTCACGTGCCTTCCTCGGACTCGCCCTGGAGGACGGCGCGTCTCCCCGTCCCGTGGTGCTCATCTGGGCACCGCAAGATGTCGTGCAGAACCCCGAGCTGAAGGCGACCCTGCGTCGCGAGACAGCTCGCGCGCTCGTCTTCGAGCATCCGCACATCCTCCGTGTCCACGCCCTGGCCGAGCAAGATGGCGGACTGGCCCGTGTCACCGAGTTCGCCGACGGCGAGCCCCTGCGTCGCCTGCTGGAGGCCCACCCCCGCCTGCCGCCGCACTTCGCGGCGCTCGTCGTGGCGGATGCCGCCGTGGGTCTGCACTACGCGCACGTCGCGGGCAATGACGACGGCACGCCCTTCGTGCACGGTGACGTCCGGCCCGAGACGCTGATGATCTCCTTCGGCGGTCTGACGAAGGTGACGGGCTATGGCGCGCTCGGCGTGGCTCCGCGTGAGCGCGGTGGCAAGCGCGTGAAGAACCGGCGTTTGTACAGCGCGCCCGAGCAGCTCCTCGGTGGACGCGAGGCGGTCAACGTCCAGTCGGACGTGTTCCTCCTGGGACTCGTGCTGCACGAGTGCCTCTCCGGGAAGATTCCCTTCAAGGATGCGGCGGACCCGGACAAGGCCGTGCTCACGCGCTCGCTGCCGCCCATGGCGCAGGACGTGCCGCTGAAGTTGGACGCGGTGCTGCGCCGGGCAACGGCGAAGCGGGCCAAGGAGCGGTATCCGACGGCGCTCGCGTTCCGCGAGGCCGTGGTGGAGGCCGTCGGCTCGCTGCCCACGCATGCGGAGTTCTCGGAGTTCCTGTCGAAGTACTTCCCGCCCGAGAGCGAGGCTCGCGCGACGCGGCGGCGGGTGATTGAAACGGGCATCGCCGAGGTGATGCAGAAGGCTGGCATCTCTCCGCCCGCCGTGGCTGAGTTCCTCGCGCGCGGCGCCCTGCCCCCGGGCTTGATGCCCGCGAAGTGGCCGGAGTTGCCGGGACAGTTGCATGCCTCGGGCTCGGCCGATGGTTCGGGTGCGCAGGCTGGGAGTGGCTCGGCGGCCAGTGGCAACGCGCAGGCGGCATCGGCTGCGGGCAGCGCTGGGCAGTCCGGCGCTGGTTCGGCGGGGGCCCAGACGCAGTCCGGTGCGGGTGGTCAGGCGCAGGCCGGTGCACAGGCTCAGTCCGGCGCGGGCGCACAGACTCAATCCAGTGCAGGTGGCCAGTCACAAGCGGGCGCAAGCGCGCAGGCTCACTCCGGCGCGGGAGCACAGCATCCGTCCGGCGCAAGCGCACAGGCTCACTCCGGCGCGGGCGTACAGCATCCGTCCGGCGCAAGCACTCAGGCCCATTCAGGCGCAAGCGCACAAGCGCAGTCTGGTGCAGGCGCACAGGCGCAGTCTGGTGCAGGCGCACAGGCGCAGTCCGGCGCGGGCGCACAGCATCAGCCGGGCGCAGGCACTCAGGCGCATCCCGGCGCCACGGGGACGGGGGCATCAGCAGGAACCGCTGTGTCCACCGGCCCGACGGGCACGGGCGCACACGCGGCCCCCACGGCGCCTCCCGCCGCGCAGAAACCGTCGCGCAGCTGGATGGCCTTCGTGGGCGTCGGTCTGGCGCTCACGGTGGGCGCGGGAGCCGTCGTGCTCAGCCGGCTGCCCTCCAACATCGAGTCCGAGATCGAGGACGCGGGCGTCACCGACGCCCTGCCCGTCGACGCCGGCGTGACGCAGGATGCGGGCCCCGTGGACGCCGGCATTCCCATGGGCACGCTGGACGTCACCGTGGACCCGCGCGTGGAGGTCTCGATTCCTGGCCAGTACCTGGGCCGCACGCCGGTCTCCGCGGCCGTGCCCGCGGGCCGTCACGTGCTGACGCTCAGCAACCCGGTGCTCGGCATCCAGACGACGCGGGTCATCACCGTGCCGGCGGGTGGCCGTTCGTCGCAGCAGATCTTCCTCAACAAGGGATTCGCGAACGTACGCGCCCCGGAGGGCGCCATCGTCACGGTGGATGGCCGGCTCGTCGGTGCCGCGCCCATCGAGGAACTGGACCTGTACGAAGGCACGCACCAGCTCCTGGTCATCGTGAACAACTCCCGGTGGCAGAAGACGTTCAAGGTGGAGCCGGGCCAGCGCGTCACCTTCGACGTCAACTTCGAGAAGCCCGAAGAGGAGTAACCGGGGTAGCAATCTCAGCGGCGTGAACACTCGTTTCACGCCGCGGTTGCGGTGCCTTCAGGGCGCGACCAGACTCCCGCGCCCATGAACACCTCCGCCACGGAGTTCGACATCATCGCCTGGGGCGCCACTGGCTTCACCGGGCGACTGGTCGCCGAATACCTCGCCAGGACCCAGGACAGCCACCGCGCACGGTGGGCCCTGGCGGGACGCGACCTCGGCAAGCTGGAGAAGGTCCGGCAGGGGCTGGCGGCGATTGCGCCCTCCTTCGCGAAGCTACCGCTGCTCGTCGCGGATGCACGCGACGCCGCGTCGCTGGATGCCCTGGTCCCTCGCACCCGCGTGGTCTGCACCACGGTGGGCCCCTACGCACGTTACGGAAGCGAGCTCGTCGCGGCCTGTGTTCGGGCCGGCGTCAGCTACTGCGACCTGACGGGTGAAGTGCAGTGGATGCGGCGGATGATTGACGCCCACCACGAGCAGGCGCGGCAGAGCGGCGCACGCATCGTCCACACCTGTGGCTTCGACTCGATTCCGTCGGACCTGGGCGTGTTGATGATGCAGGAGCACATGCGGGAGCGCCACGGCGGCCACCTGGACGCCGTCCGCCTCTACATGGGCCCCATGCGCGGAGGCGCCAGCGGTGGCACGGCCGCGAGCATGGTGCAGGCGATGGAGGAAGCATCAACGGACCGCTCGGTTCGGAAGCTCATGGCCCACCCGCATGCGCTGGACCCCACCCCAGGCCGCTGGCGGCCCGAATCCAAGGACGAGTTGGGCGTCCACTACAGCCAGGAGCTGGGCCAGTGGACCGGCCCGTTCTTCATGGCGGCCGTGAACACGCGCGTCGTCCGGCGCAGCAACGCGCTGCTCGGTCACCCGTGGGGAGAGAACTTCCGGTACGCGGAGGTCGCCAGCTACGGCGCCGGACCCAAGGGCCTGCTGCGCGCCACGGGCGTCACCGCGGGCCTGGGAGGCGTCGTCGCCGCGATGCAGGTGAAGCCCCTGCGCACGCTGCTGGAGAAGAAGGTCCTGCCCGCGCCGGGTGAAGGCCCGTCTCCGGAGGCCCGGGAGAAGGGCTTCTTCGTCGCGCAACTTCGCGGCGAAGGCACCTCCCCCCGCACGGGCACACAGGTGCGGCTGAAGGGCAAGGTGGCGGCGCAGGGAGACCCGGGCTACGCGGCCACGTCGCGGATGCTCGCCGAGTCCGCGCTGTGCCTCGCCTTCGACGACAATCCGACCACGGGCGGCGTGCTCACGCCGGCCTCCGCCATGGGCATGCGACTGGTGGAGCGGCTGCGCCGCGCGGGCATGACGTTCCAGGTGGAGGAGCTGTCCACCTGAGCCATTCCGCCGCGAGCGCGCGACGTCCTACGCGCTCTTGCGGCGCCGCATCATCGCCTCGTACGAGCGGCCCACGCTCTGCGAGAGGATGAGCAGCTCGCCTACGTCGGGCGGAGTGAGCTCGTCCGGGCCGTTGTCCACGTAGAGCAGGTGCACGACCTTGCCGCGCACCAGCAGCGGGAGGATGACGGCCGTCTTCGGGAACCCGTCCCCCAGCAGCTTGTAGAACACGCCCATGGCCGCATCACGGCGGACGGGCCCGATATAGTGCGAGCGCGTGTCCCGCACGAGCCGGAAGGTGCTCTGCTCCCGCAGCGGCACGCCGATGCGGCGCACCACCGCGTCGCGAACCCCCACCCCCATGCCGTGCCAGCCCGTCACGAGGCTGCCCTGCACCGACAGCAGCAGGTTGCGCTTCCACTTGCCCAGCGCGAAGCGCAGCACCGTGCGCGCCACGTCCTCGCGGTCCGAGCTGCGCGCCAGCTCCGCCTGCGCTTCCGCGAAGGTCAGCGGCGTCGGCGGCGGCTCCGGTGCGCGCGGCACCTGCACAGGCGGTGGCGTACCGCCCAGCGCGGGCGTCGGGGGTGGCACGGGCGGCTGAACCCTCTGCGGTGGGACGACGATGGCCTGAGGAGGAGGCGGCGGCGCCACGGGCACCTGCGGCCGAACAGTGGCGAGCGGAGGCTCGGGCGCGGCCTCCAGCACCTCCACGCCGGTGATGATCTCCTCCTCGCCCATGTCCCCGTCGTAGTCGGCGCCACCGCGCAGGGCGGAGGCGTAGACGGACTGGAACTCCTCCTCGCTCATCAAATCTGGCGGCGTCTCCGCGGCCTTGGCCAGCTCGGCCTGCGAGCCCGCCGAGGGACGCGGCCGCACCGCGTTCATGTCGATGGCGCGCAGCGGCCGGAACGCCTTGCAGTAACGGCGCAGCAGTTGGTTCATCCGGAACTCGGGGATGACCACTGGCACCACGCGCTTGCCCGTCTTGAAGGCAATCGCGTCCAGCGTCGCGAAGTCGTGCGGGTTCACGACGGCGATGCTCAGCCGCGTCGCGTCCACCCGCATGGGCAGGTACTCCTTGTCGTCCGCATGGTTCGAGGAGACCAGCTCCATCGCCTTGGGGTCCGGGACCATCTCCCCGGACGCGAACGCGCTGTTGTGGACCTTGCCCAGCGACTTCGCCAGGTCCACCTCCGACAGCAGGCCCAACTCCACCAAGTTCGTTCCCAGCCGCCCGCCATGCACCACCTGGGCCTCGAGCGCTTCTTCGAGTCCCTCGGCGGTGACGAGACCATCCTTCAGGAGCTGCTCACCCAGGCGCATGGGGCCGCTTGTAGCCGCGCCCCGTCCCGCTCCGCAAGCACACCCGCACCCGTGGGACGGTGCGTCTAGTCCTCCGGGTGATGACTGAGCGCCACGCGGTTGCCTTCGGGGTCCCGGACGTACACCGTCCACCGCGTCTCGTGCTCCAGCGGCACCCCCGCGCGGGTAAAGGTGTTGACCACGCCCGCCCGAGCGGCCTTCGGAATCCGGAACGCCAGCATCAGGAGGCCCGGCGCCTCGTGGCGGAACGGCGTGGAGACGGGCTCGCCGCCCGCCGCCTCGATGGCCAGGAAGCCGCCCCCAGGCACGCCCACCCAGATGCTCCGCAGGGAGCCGTCCGGGCGGAGATGACGGCTCAACTCCGGAAAGCCCAGCAGGTCTCTGTAGAAGCCGGTGACACACTCGATGTCCCGCGCCTGGATGGCCACGTGGTGGAAGCCCTGAACGTCCATGACGCGGATGCTATGGTCTGCGCGCCCATGGCGCGACTGCTCATCGTCGAAGACAACCACGAGCTGGCCTCCCTCATCGTCGCCCTGGCGCAAAGCCGGGGACACGACGCGAAAGCCGCGGCCACCGGCGAGGCTGCGCTGGAGGCGCTCGGCCCCGGACAACACTGGGACGCGGCCCTGGTGGACCTGCTGCTCCCGGACATCCGGGGCAGCGAGGTGCTGGCCGCGCTGCGTGCCCATGGCATCCCCGCCATCGCCGTCAGCGGTGTGTACAAAGGGGACCGTTTCGCCCAGGAGGCCGTGCAGGTCCACGGCGCCCGGACCTTCTTCGAGAAGCCGTTCGAGCTCATCGCCGTCATGGAGGCCCTGGAGCAGGCCGGTGGCGTTGCACCTCAACCCCGCGCTCCCCCGCCCATCGCGGAGAGCGTGCTGCTGGACGAGCTGCTCGATACCGAGGACCTCATCGTGCTGGAAGAGTTCCCCCCTGAGCCCAGCGACGCCGCCGAGCCCCTGCAGGTCGTCCCCAGTACCGACCCGTTACCAGAGCCCGCGGACACGGAGCACGCCCTCCCCCTGCCCTTCGGCAGGCGCGAGCAGGTCTGGAGCGAAAGCACCGCGCCTTCAACTCCGCCGCCGCCCAAGCGCGCGCTGCCCGACTGGTCCCTGGGCGGCGTCCTGGAGGACGCCACCGTCGCGCGGCTGCTCAACGCCTATTACGAGGCCCGCCACCACGGCGAGCTGAAGCTTCAGCAGGGCCAGGTGCTCAAGGTCGTCTACTTCGAGTCCGGCCGCGTCGTGTACGCCGCGTCCAACCTCGCCGCCGAGCGCTTCGGCCGCTTCTGCATCCGCCAGGGTGTGCTGCCCGAGGCCCGGCTCGCCGAGGTCGCCGCCTTCGCGAAGGAGCACGGCCTGCGCACCGGCGAGGCCATGCTGCGCATGGGCCTGATGGACGCGGCCCAGCGAGAGCAGCTGCTGGTGGAGCAGGTGAAGGAGATCATCTGGTCCACCTTCACGTGGAAGGAAGGCGGCTACGGCTTCAGTGCCATGCGCCCCCGCCGCACGGACCTGGTGAAGCTGTCCGTCTTCCCCGGTGACCTGGTGCTGGAGGGCGTGGCGAAGACGGAGACGCTGGTGACGCTGCGTCGGCACATGCCGCGTTCGCGCCGGCTGTTCCCCACCGCCGATGCGCCCTATGGCCTGCACGAGCTGAAGCTCGAAGGGGCCCAGGCCCTGGTGCTGGCGTATGCGGACGGCAGCAAGACGGTGGAGGATCTGCTCGCCCTCACCGACCTGCCGGAGCGGCAGACGCTGGCCACGCTGCGGGGACTGGAGCTCCTCGGGGTACTGGAGGAGCGGCCCGACACGCCGAGCCGCCGTCACCGCATCAGCTTCGGGCTGTAAGCGCCACCCTCCTTCCGGCGGCGCAGCACCCGCGCCAGCGCCGCCAGCCCGAAGACGGCCGCGCCCGAACCCCCTCCCGAGCAGCCGCATCCCGACGTCCGAGGCGGCACCGCGGCATCCCCCGAAACGGGCACGCCGTTGAGGGTCATCTCCCCGCCCAGCCGCGGCGTGGACAGCAGCGGCGAGCGACCCACGTACGTCAGCGTCTGCGTCCCCTGCGCGGGCAGCCGGATGTCCTCCACCCGGAAGCCACCGTCCACGGCCCGCGCCTCCACCGCGACGCCGTCCAGCTTCACGCTGCCGGGCACCCACTCCAGCCCGTCCACGTTCTCCAGGTAGTGGAGGCCGCCGACCTCGCACGTGGAGGTGTTGCGCAGCTCCACCACCACGCCCACCAGCCCCTTCTCCGACGCCGTGGGCGACTCCATCGCGTGACGCACGTCCACGAAGCGCTCGGAGGTAATCGGCAGCACGTAATCCGTGGTCGCGGTGTTGCTGCCGCCCGCGTCGGCGAGGACGCGCAGGGTGATGGACTGGCCCACCAGGGCCTCCAGCCCCGTCTCTTGCGTGCTCACCGTGACGCTCGGGCCCGCCAGGGAGACCTCTGACAGCGCGGGCCCCGCCACCTGGGACCAGGAGATGGCCACGTCGCCGCAGGCATCGGCCGGAATCGTCTGCGTCAGCGTGGCGCTCGCGCCTTCGCCACAACGTGCCACCAGCCCCCCGGCTTCGAGCGCTCCCAGCCGCGCCGGCAGGGGTTGGTTGGAAATCTCCGCCTGGGCACGGCCGCCCTCTCGTACCGGCCCCTCACTGTCGTCGAAGAGCTCGCCGCGCACGCGGTAGGACTCGACGGTGCAGGAGCGCGGGAGCGCGGGGCGCCACGTCCCGGGTACCGGCACCACCGCCGAATCCAGCGCCTCGCCGCCCAGGGTCTCCAGGAACATCCGCGCCTTCAGCGTGCGCGCGTCCACGCAGTTCAGCGACGTGTCCAGGGCGATGTCCACGTCCCCTTCGCCCGACGGCACCACGCCCAGCTCCAGGCTGCCTGTGGCCACGTCCTCCAGGGAAGGCTCCACCCGAACGCGGAGCTCGGCGTCAGCGCTGTCCTGCGTGCCACCGCCGGTGACGGGAATGCGATTCCTGGCGGTGAGGGCCAGCGTCCCGTGCGCGCACTCCACGGCCTCGACGCGCAGGCGCTCGCTCGACACCGGCGAGTGCAACGTGACGGCCGTTCCGTCCGCGGTCCTCACGGTGACACCGTCGGGAATGCCCGAACCGGAAGCGCTCAGCCGCCACTCCGTGTCCACGGTCGGCAATTCGGGCGTCCCCTCGCAGGTGTGCAGCGCATCGGGGACCACGTCCACGCTGGACCCTGGGCCCGACGTGAGCGTCCGCTCCCAGCCCGAGGCGAAGGGCACCAGCGGCCGGCCCCAGGGCGCGACGTCCACGGTGAAGATGGCGGCGGCGCTGGACGTCAGGCCGCCTTCATCCACGCCACGGACCTCGTACGCGTAGCTGGTACCCGACGCCTGGCACAGCACCTCCGGCGGCGTGAAGGTCGCCTGGGCGCCGCCGTCGGTGGAGAGCAGCGGTGCGCCCGACTGTCCTGAGACGGGAGACCAGACGTAGCGCACCGCCGGACAGGCCTCGCTCGCCGGCTGCGCGGTGAACACCCGCGACGCGCCCGACGCGGTGGTCGACTCCCGTGAGGGCAACACCGTGGGCCGCTCGGGCCCTTCGGTGTTCACCACCCGGTAGGCCACCGTGGCCTGCACGTCGTGGGACGCGAGCCCGTCCGAGGCGTAGACCCGCAGGAGCCCCTCTTCGTCCTTGCAGACGGGCCGCTGCGGAACGAGCGTCACGTCGAGCTGGTCGGGGTGCTCCACGATGTTGACGCCAACCAGGTCGGCGCCCGGCGTTGACGATGCATCCACCGACACGCGCACCGCATCGGAGTCGGCGTCGGTGGCGGAGAACCGGGCCGTCGCCGTCCCCGTTTCGTTCACCACGATGGGCGAGGGCCCCACGTCCAGCACGGGGGCGTTGGCGTTGACGTACGTCACGACGTTGAAGCTCGGCTGGTCCAGGATGAACAGGCAGAACGAGGAGCCGATGCACGACACCTCGAGCGGCGTCGCCTGCGCAGCGCCCGGAAGCGCCGAGCCCTCGAAGACCGGGTGGACCCGCCACTGAGTCCCCGCGTTGTCCGCGCTGCTCGCGGGCACGGCCCCCAGCACCACGGGCTCCCCGCTGGAATCCACGCCCACCGCGAGGCCAAAGCCTTCGCCATGGACGCTGCCGTTGCCCGTGTTCACATCCACCGAGGTGATGCTGACGTCACTCATGCCGTCGGGCAACATCACGGCGGAGAAGGTCGTCCCGGCCGGGTCCAACTGTCCGCGGAACAGGCCGTCCGAATTGCCGAACAACGCGATGGGATGCGGTCCGCTTCCGGCGAAGAGGTCCACCGTGAGCGGAGCCTCGCTGGTCAGGTTCGACGGCACGACCATCTGCGCCTGACGCCTGTCCCGCGTGTACCAGAGGAACTCCGTCCGGGTGACACCGGTGACACTGAAGAGCGCATGGGGCGCGCCATCCGAAGTCTCCACCACGCCCAGCACGTCCGTGGAGGACAGGAGGCCCGCGCCGGCGCTCAGCAACGTCCAGGGCGTGGGGCCTGCGAGCCCCGCTGACGCCGTCAGCAGTGAGAGCCCACCGTCGGAGAGGGCCACCGAGGCATAGCCCGTACCAGACGGGGTGTGCTTCACCCGCCGGATACCCACCACGGTGTTCACCGGGTCCGGGGGGATGATGTTTCCAGCCGCACGGCAGTTCTGGTGACTGATGACGTCACCCGGGCGCACGACGACGGCGAAGCAGCCCATCGGAGACAAGAACGTGCCGAAGACGTCGCTGTGCAGGAAGACGGCGGACTGGATGCCGTTCTCGAACAGCTCCGTCTGCGTCGAGGTGCTCACCGAGTAGCTGCCCGGAGCGAAGACGTCCACACTGCGGGCGATGCCCGGCACCTCATTCACGTCCCAGTCGGCGCGTGCCGCGGTGGCCACACCCAGGCAGAGGCTGATGATGACGAGGGGACGCACGGATTGCTCCTAGTAGGCCACTTCGGCTCGCAGGTAGAGCCGGTCCTGATTGTCCGACGAGTCGGGGGACAAACCCAAGCCGCTGAAGCCCAGGAGTGTGTACCCGGTGGCCAAGCGCAGCCGTTCATCGACCCGATAGGCGACTTCCGCACGGAGCGCGGTCAGCCGCTCGCCCTCGGGAGACGCCGTCCGCCGTGCCAGCTCTGCCCCCAGCTCCAGACCGCCCACGATTCTCACCGCGGGACGGAGGGTGCCCGTCCACACCCAACGCCCCGAGTCCTCCGCCCGGGTGTGCCCCGCATGCAGGCCCGCCGCCACGGAGAGCCGGTCGCCCAGGCGCACCGCAGGCAAGAGGGAGAGGGTCTGCAAGGCCCGGTCTCCAAAGGCGGACCGGACGCCGGGCAACAGCTCGCGGGTGATGCCGTAACGCGCCACCACCAGCCAGGGCCCCGGCCGCCACGCCACCGCGGCGTAGCCTTCCACCAGCCGCGTCTCCAACACGTCCGCGTTGACGGTGCGCGCGAAGTCCACCCGCCCGGAGGCCGTCACGTCCTCCAGCAACTGCGCCTGCGCGGCCAGCGCCACCACCGCTTGCAGCCGGTCCACCGAGGTGGCCGCGCCTCGCTCCGGCGTGCCCTCCTCCCGGCGAAGCTCCACACGCCCGTCCAGCCGCAAGCGCGCCAGGACGAGCTGCCCGAAGACACCGCCCGCCTCGCGCAGCAGCGGGCTGTCCACGTCCAACAGGCTGCGCACGCCGCGCTCGTAGCGCGCGCCCACGCTGAAGCCGCCCGTCACCTGCTGCTGGAAGCCCACGGCGCGAGCCAGCCGCACGGCCGTCGCGTCGTGCGAGCCCACATCCTCCACGAAGAGCGCGGTGCCACTCTCCGGCAGCTCCGTGCGGGCGCCCGTCAGCGTCCGCCCCGCGCCGAAGTCAGGGCCGTCCACGTCGACGGAGTAACCGCCGTAGAACACGTCCTGCCCCCGCCGCGACTCGACGTTGGCCCACGCCCGGGGGCCCAGCTCCGGTCCCCAGCCTCCGAACACCCCCGCGCGCGTGGTCCGGTCCACCTCGACATCCACGCCCGCGGACGTGAAGGTGTCATCGAAGCGCCCGGGCCCTTCGCCATGCAGGGCCAGAGCCTGACGGTGCGCTGCGCGAAGCTGAAGCCGCTCGAACACCCGCAGCGAGCCCGCCACGCCCGCGGAGGTGCGACCACCGAAGAGCGTGGGCCCCACGCCTGCCACCCGCGCCGCGTTCAGCCGCGAGTCACGGACCTCCGCACGCACGCCCCACCGTGCCTCTTCCCAACCCACACCCGCGGCCAGGACGCGAGCGGAGAACGGGCTGTCCATGAATGGCTCACGCGGATCGACCGAGCTCCGCTCGTCCGCCAGCAACGTCAACCGGAGCCGGCCCAGCGGCTGGCTCACACGGATTGACGACTGCCGGAAGCGCGCCGCGTCGGTGTGTGCGCCATCGGAGAAGCCCCGCCCGCGCAGGCGGAACGCCGCGTCCACCGAGCCCTCGCCATGAAGCCCGGGACCTGACAGCTGGAGACTCACGGCCTCCGCGCCGGTGCCCATGGCCGGCCGTGGGCGGATGAAGCTGAGGCCACCGTCATCCGAGACGCCAAAGAAGGAAGCATCCACGGCGGTGCCACGGCTGGACGCGACTTCCGCCGCCAGGCGGTAACCACCGAGCGCCGTGCTCGCGCGTCCCGTGTAGAGCGTGTACGGCCGTCCCTCTCGGCCCTCGCGTACGGCGCCGAGTCCCAGCCGCGAGCCGCGCCACTCGCCCCACACCTCACCGCCCGCCGTGTCGCCCGCGTCCGCGATGCGCAGCGCGGCGTAGTCCACCACCAGCACCGGCTCGGGTGACTCCGTGGGCGCACTGGTCCGCAGCCAGGCTTCGCCCGCGAGGAAGGAGAGCGGGCGCGCCAGGAGGATGCGGCCTGCGAAGTAGTCGATGTCGTAGTCGATGCCGCGAATGAGGTGCCGCTCGCCCAGGGGCAGGCCGGTGACGCCGTCCCGCAGCTCCACGCGCACCAACTCGGAGCCCTCCGCCACCGAGGCCGCGCCCAGGTAGTAGAGGCTTCCGCCCGTGGCGCGCAGCTCCTCATGCGCGGGCACCGCGGACACCTGCCGCACCGGGTCCGTCAGGCTCCCGCCAAACGCCTTCACGCCCACGCGCGCCGCCTCCTCGCCGGCATGAACCTCCGCGTAGGGGCCGAAAAGCGGGCGGTGATAACGGCCCACTTCTCGGTCGTGAATCTGCGCGCGGTAGGTGCCCAGGCCCGCGCGGCCGTGCTCCGCGTGGCGCGCCTCAAACCGAAGACGTGCCTCCGAGGCATTGGGCGTCAGTGACACCGAGTCGTCACCCCACTCCGCGGGCGCGAGGTCCGGGTCTGCGGCGCGGTCGAAGCGCTCCGGCATGCGTGGGCGGAGCCAGTCCGGCAGGCTGGCACCGTTCAGCGTGCGGCCATCCGTGTCACGCAGGTCCAGCTCGCCCACCAGGTCCACCGCGCCCAGCCGAAGCTCCGCATGAGCAGCGCCGCGTCCCCGCAGCTGCACGTCGCCATTTCGCGGCGCATAGGTGGCCTCCAGGTCCAGCAGGCCCACGGCGAAGGGCCGTACCGCGGCGGCAATCTCCAGCGTCTCGTCACGCGGCGGAGCATCCGGCGGCGACAGCCGCACGGGCACCTGGTTGCGCCCCGGGGACAACACCACCGGGACATCCACACGGCCTTCGGGCCCCACCACGACTTCGCCCTCGGGCGTGCGAACGCGCGTCCCCACGGGCGCCTCGACCTGCACGCGGGAGGCGCCACTGGCCGCGGGCGCGTCACGGCCCGCGGGCAACTGAAGCGTGGCGAGGGGCAGCATCGGCCTGGGGACCACCAACCAGCCACCGTCACGCGGCACCACGTCCACGCGCTGGCGGTACAGGCGCACCGTGCCCTGGGCCCCCGTGGCGGTGATGGACAGCGGGTTCTCTCCCGCGACGAGCGGCACCTGCGCCTGCCATGCGCCCTTCGCGTCCACCTCGGCTGCCACATCCGACACGGTGACGGCGTCGCCCGCGGAGGCCTGTCCTGCGACACGGAAGCGCACGACGCCCTGCCCTGGCGCGACTTCCGCCATGGGCGGTGCCTTGGCGAAGGAGAGCCGCACGGGCGCGGCTTCCACCGTGACGCTGCGCACGGCGAAGTCCTGGAGGACGACGGCACCCCAGGGGACCTCGACCGTCGCCGCCTCCGGGCTGACCCGGCTGGAGACCGGCAACGAGCGCGTGTCCACCTTCAACCGATGACGCCCTGGCCGCAGGTGCAGTCCCCCCACCGAATCCGGCACGCGGGCATCGACGCCGGTGATGTGGAAGCGGCCCCGCGCGTCCGTACGGACATCGCGGCCGGTGGTGAGCACCAACCGCACGTCGGGCAGGCCCGGCTCATCCGCGCCGCACAGCCCATCACCGTCCACGTCCAGGCACACCCGGCCCGCGATGGTGGAGGCCTGCGACGCAGTGTCCTGCGACAGCGCCTGCGCCCAGGTGCTCAGCGGCACCAGCATCGCGGCGGCGAACAGGCAGACCCGCATGCGCATCATGGGCGCACCTCGGCCAACGCCGTGACGCCCGTGGCGACATCCGCGACAGAGACACTCACCGGTCCCGGCGCTCGCACGGTGAAGGAGGTGCGCCCCTCCTCCACCCGCTCCTCGGCTCGCTGACCACCCGTCAGCGAGACGAACACCTCGCGCCCCGTCAGCACCTGCCCGTTCGCATCCTCCACCCAGTACGTCACCCGAGCCCCGCTCACCTTGAGTCGCACGTTCACCGGAATCTCAGGTGCCAGTCGCACGCGTTGGGATGCGGCGGACGACACCAGCGGGCGCTCCAACGGAAACACAGGCCCATCCGGGCCCAACACGTGAACCGTCCGCGTCAGGCCCGTCCACACGCCGTGCGAAATCTCCAGCGTTCCCGGGCGCGCGGGCCCCAGGCGCACCGTGCCGTCCGTGCCCGTCGTCACCTCGCGGCCATCCACACGCAGCGGCTGTCCCGGCACCGGCAGACCCGCCAGGTCGGACACGCCCGCGTACAGCTCGCCCGCGGCCCGCCACACGGTGATGCGCGCCGGTTCATTGCCCGAAGGACCCCACGCGCGGGCGCGCAGGTCCACGTCCGTCGCGGCCCCCGTGGCCGGCGGAGCCCAGGCGCTGATGAAGGTCCCCGGTTTTGGCTCCTCCACCGGACCGAAGGTCCCCACTGGCGCGCTCAACTCCACCGTCGCACCCGGCCGGGGACGGTCGAAGGCATCCCGCGCCGTCACTTCCACACGCGTGCGAGCCCCGTGGTGCACCAGCGCCTCACCCACTTCGAGGCGGGTCGTCGCGACGGGCCCCTGCACCAACTCCAGCGCCGGAGACTCGCGCGAGCCGGGCCCGCGCTGAGGCCACGCAACCTCGATGCGCTCGTCGTTCACCAACTTCCGCGGCGCGGTGTAGCGCCACTCCAGCAATCCTCCCGGCGCGCGCGTGGGGCCGCGCAAGGTGCCGTGGCGGACCTGCGTCGTGACGCGCGCATCGCCCACGGGCTGGCCCATGGCATCACTGGTCGCGCAGACCAGCCGGGCCTGGGACACGCCGTCCGAGGGGAGCCGCTGCGGCTGAAGCACACAGGCCAGGCCATCGGTGGGCGGCAGCCTCAGGTCAATGGGCATCCGCCGCACGTTGCCCACCTTGTCCACCACCCGCCCCTGCCCGATGCGATGTCCGGGCGGGACGATGATGGGCACCCGGAAGCGTCCGTCATGCCCGGCCACCGCCGGACCGAACGTCTGGCCCGCGATGTCGATGGCAATCTCGGCGTCGGGCTCCGTCGTTCCCGGCAGATTCACGGACGCGGCCAGCGGAACGAGCACGCGCCCGTAGGCCCCATGCACCGACTGCGGACTGGGCCACGCGGAGAAGGCCACCAGGATGGCCACTTCGGGGTAACGCGTGTCCGGCAGGACGTAGCGCGCGCGATACGTGCCGGGCCCCGTCCGCTCCAGCCCTTCCACGCGGCCCACGCTCACCCGCACCACGGGAGGCGCGCCGCTGTCATCCGCGGTGCCATCCGGCCGGACCAGCTGGACGGTGAGCCGCGCTTCCGTGTCCTTGCCCTTCACGGGTGCGGGTGGATCCAGCGCCAGCCGCACCTCGGCGGCCGGTGGCCCCAGCACGTAGCGCGCCTGGGCCGCCAGTCCATCCACGCTCGCGCGGACCACGACGTCACGCGCGCCCGGACGCGGCGTCACCACGAACGTGCGCAGCGGCGGCTCCGCGGTGTCCTCTCGCAGCTCCGCGCCGTCTGCCTGCACCGAAGGCTTCCCCATCGGAACCGGGCGGCCCGCCGAATCCTTGCGGACGAGCGCCACGGGGAATCCATCCGGCGCCACGGCGGACGACGGCCCGAGTATCTCGAGCGTGTCCGCCCAGGCCGGGGCACACAGCAGCAACAATCCGAAGAGGAGAAACCGGTTCAGGGCCGCGTCAGTCTACAGGGCACGGTGGCTGTGCCGAAGCGCCTTCCGCATCCGCGCGCTCGGACGCAGCCAGCACGCCAGCAACAGGATCACCCCGGAAAGCGTCAGCGGCCCGCCGCCCGTGCTACAGCCCCGAAGCGCGGTGTCACGCACCGGCCCTTCGGGCACGAAGGTCGCCGGCGACACCGCCGAGGACGAAGATGACACCGCCTTCAGCGCACGCCCCGGAATGACGCGGGCGCCCGTGGAGGTGTCCGCCGCGGGCTGACACACGGCGGGGGGAGCATAGACGCGCAGCCGGAAGGCGCTGCCGGGCTTGCCGGAGATGAGCGCCGCCAGCGAGTTGTGCCCATCCAGCGGCGCGCGCGTGGCCACCAGCGGAACGCCCTGCTTGAAGCGAGACGGGTCCACCAGCTCGCGGCCGTTGATCCACACCCAGCCCGCGGTGGAGTTCTCGCCGTTGTAGCCGTTGTCCACGCACAACACGCCCTCACCCGTCCCCGCGAACCCGAGCGCCACGCCGTTGGGCTGACCACTGGTGCGCGCCACTTCCAGCGCCGCGAGCAGCGGCCAGGTACCGGGCCGCGCGCAGACCGCCTCGGGGGACGGCGTGTCCACCGCCGCGAGCTTGCACCCGGGCTCATCATCCAACTTGAAGGTGAAGGCATGGACGTTGAAGTCGCCGTTCTCCGAGACGGTCCACACCACGCGCACCGTACCGTCCGCGTCCACGCTCAAGTCGGTGAGACTCTCGTTCTCCGGCGTCTCGGTGATGGCGTAGAGCGTCTCGGTGCTCAAGTCGTAGAGCACGATGTCGAAGTCGTTCTTCACCGGATCCCTGCGTTCGAAGGCGATCAGCGAACCGCTGATGCTGGGATTCGCGTCCATGCCCGGCAGCGCCAGCCGCTGCTCCGTGCCGCCGTTCAGGGGCTTCCAGTAGATGTCCCGGTCCGTCACGCCATCGAGGGTCCGCGTGCTGGCGTAGACGGCGATGTCCCCGTTGGTGTCCGGCTGCGACTCCTCGCCCTCACTGCCCGTCAGCGCCTGTGAGCTGAATCCATAGGCGCTTCGCCGCGCCTGCCAGATGTCGCAACGCAGGCCCTGCTCGTCGCACTTGGCCCAGACCACCGTCGAGCCATCCGGCGACACGGCGGGCGCACGGTCCTGGAACGTGTCATCCGTGAGCCGGGTGAGCGTGCCCTGGTCCAGGTCATACACGGCAATCTCCGGCTGCGACGTCACGCCGGTGTAGCCGAAGTCCTGCCACGCCACCGTACGGCCGCCAATCACCGCGGAGCGCCGGCTGCTGCCCGCCTCCGGTGCCAGCTCCCGCGGCGCCGCGTCTACGGCCACGTCGAACGTGTAGATGGCGCTCGAAGTACTCACGCGCGTGAAGACGATGGTGCCGTCCGAGATGTCCGACACGAAGTCGAACGCCCCCCCATTGGGGATGGCCGCATCCGCGGAGGTCCGCAGGTCGTGGTAGCGAATCTCGCTCGTGCCGCGGGACTCGTTCGTATAGGCCACCAGCGGTCCGCTGACGTGCGGGTCCGTCTGGTCACCCGGGCCGCCGGCCACCACATGCAGGGTGCCCGTCAGGGTGCGGAGCTCCGGTGTGGAGGCGAAGGCGAGCGGGGAAGACAGGCAGCAACTCAGGGCCAGTGTCCGCAGCATCGGATAGGACCTCCCGGGGGTTCCGAAATGAAGACCCATGCCCCGCCCAAGGCGCAGTGGGCCCGGAACCTGTCCGGTGCTGACTTCCCACGGCGGTCACGGCCGGCCGGACTTCAGGCCCCGCGGCTTTGCGCACCTGGGCTTTCGCCCGGGATTGCCCTTGAACAGGAATGACTCCTCCCCGAAGTGTAGGGAGGCCCCTCGCCGTGGGTCAAGGCGAACACCCGCTCGCACCCACGGCTGCTGGGTCAGTCGTCGCGCGGCTGATTCCAGATGTTCTCGGTATCCGTCTTGAGCGGCGGCGGCGTGGTGTCGACGACGACGTCCTTGCTGTCCTTTTGTTGCGTCCGCCCCACGCCATAGGCCTGGACATCGACGGTGTTGCGGCCTTCGCGGAGAACCACCTTTCGCTGGAAGTTTCCCTCCGCATCGGATTTGACGGTGACGCCATCCACCTCCACGCGGCTTCCCGGTGACGTCTGCCCACGCACGACCAGCTCACGCTCGCGGCGGGTGCGCTCGGTGGGCCAGTCCACCTTGAGCAGGAGACTGGTGGGGATGGGCGACGGCTCCGACGGCGCCTGCCCCGGGCGGACGACGGCCTGCTGGCCCGCGCGGACGATGACGACCTTGCCCTGACCGAGCAGCGTCACCTCGCCTTCACGCGTCCCCACCGCCACGGTGCCGTCGCCGTTGTTGCTCATGGTGAAGGCACCGGCCTGCTGCAACGTGGCCTTGGCGTCCGCGTTCGCCGCCTTCACCTCGAAAGTGTGGCGCTGCCCCGGCCGCACGACGGCGGTGGCCATACCGCGCGAGAGAAGGATGCGGGACAGCGACTCGGTCAGCTCGTCCACGGAAATCTCCGTGCCCGGGTCCATGTGCACTTCCACCGCTTCGCCGCCAATCAGCATGGCGTACGAGCCGTCATCGGTGCGCACGCGCTCATCCCGGCGCAGCGCCATGCCCACCGTGGCCTCGCGCCATGAGCCGTCCGTGTTCTGCACCTCCACCGTGCCGGACACCTGCGTGAGCTCCAGCACCAGCGGCTTCTGCGCCACGGGCGCCTCGACGATGGGCGGCGCGGCGGGAGGAAGTGGCGGCGGAGGTGGCGGGCGCAGGAAGACGAACCACCCCACTGGCAACGCCGCGAGAATCAGCACGAGGCCAATGAAGAAAGGCGCCTGACGGCGCGATGGGCGGGAATCAGCCATGGGCAGCCTCGTTAGCTATCACAGGCCCCCCAAGGGGCCTCACGCCTTCGGCAGCTTCACGGTGAAGCAACTGCCCTGCTCGACTTCCGAGCGGACCTCGATGCTCCCGCCCGCTTCCGTCACCACCCGCCAGGCCACGCTGAGCCCCAACCCGACGTTGGACCACACGTCCTTCGTCGTGAAGAAGGGCTCGAAGATGCGGGAGCGGACGTTGGGGGCAATCCCCTTCCCCGTGTCCTCCACCTCCAGGAAGCCGAAGCCGCCGACTTCGCCCGTGCGCAGGGTGAGCCGCTTCTGGGGTGAATTCAGCATCGCGGTGCGCGCGTTGGACACCAGCGCCAGCACCACCTGCGACAAGTGCCCCGGGTCGGCGCGCACTCGCGCGAGCCCGTCTCCCAGCACACTGGTGAGCACCACGCCGTCGCCGCGAAGCTGGTGCTCCGTGAGGCTGAGCGCGTCACGCACCACCGCGTTGAGGTCCACCGGCCGCAGCTCCGCGCGCTCGCGCTGCTGGGAGAAGCGCAGCAGGTTCTGGGTGATTTCCTTGCAGCGCTTGGCGCTCTGCTCGATTTTCCGCAGCGACTCCAAATCCGGGTCGGCGGCGCCTCGGTCGAGCATCAGCAACTGCACGTTGCCGAGGATGCCCGCCAGCGGGTTGTTGATTTCGTGCGCCACGCCGGCGCCGAGCTGCCCCACCGCGGCCAGCTTCTGCGCCTCCACCAACTGCGCCTGGGCCGCCTTCAGGTCCGCGGTGGCCTCCTCCACGCGGACGCGCAAGTCGTCGTTCCAGCGCAGCATCCGGGCACGCGCCGCCTCCAGCTCCTCGCCCATGCGGTTGAAGGTGGTGGCCAGCTCGCTCAGTTCATCCTGGCCGGAGACCTTCAAGCGCGTGTCCAGCTCCCCACGCCCGTAGGCCTCCGCGCCGCGCACCACCTCCGCCAGCCGCACGTTGAGGCGGCGCGTGAAGAGGGCGCCCAGCCCGAGCAGCACCAGGAAGGTGGCGCCAATGGACAGCAGCACCGTGCGCCGCATGCCGTGCACGGGCGCCAGCGCGGTGGACTCATCCACTTCCACCAGCACGTCGAAGCGCATGCCATGGGGCACGCGCGCCACGCTGACCCGCCGGGCCGGTGACTCCACGCGGAAGCTGCGCACCAGCGCTGTCAGCGGCAGCGCCGGGGCCAACAGGTGCGCGCTCAGCTCCGGCGCCAGTGCCTGCCCCCGGTGCTCCGGCGCGGTGCTGGCGAGCACGCGCCGCTCCTCGTCCACCAGGTGGATGCGTCCCAGCCCTTCGCCCTGGCGCCTGCGCAGCACCGCCTCCAACGGATGGAGCACGACCTCGGCGACGGCGAAGGGCGCGCCCTCGCCTTCCGCCAGCTTCACCGCCACGGCGACCGCCGAGCGCCCCTCGTCCGAGTGCACGTACGCGCTGCCCAGCGCCGCCTGGCCCTTGCCGCCGCCTCGCAGCGTCTGCACGGGGATGGAGCGCACCAGCCGGTCCAGGGACTCCGGAGCGAAGGCCGGGTGCCCGTCGATGGCCTGCGCACGGAAGACGGGCGCGCCCAGGGGACGGCCCTCCGCGTCCAGCTTCAGCACCGCGCTCACCGCGGGCGACTGACCGTAGAGCAGCCGCAGCGCGCCCTGCGTCTCCGCGTCGCTCGCGGCCTGCCAGTCGATGAGCTCCGCCGAGCGGGCCAGCGCGTCCACCACCTCCATCATCGTGGCGCCCACGGACTCGGCGGTGGCGACGGCCTGCGCGCGCTGCTCCGCGTCGATTCGGGCGGCCAGTTCGGCCTCGGCGCGCGAAAGCAACAGGAAGCCGACCGCGGCCAGGGGAAGCACCGTCGCGGCGAGCATGAACAGGACGAGTTGCTGGTAGAGCCTCATCCGGCCACGGAGCGTACCACCCGCTCCTGGTCACTGCGCAGGAAGACGGAGCCCGCAATCGCCTTGGCGCGCTTCTTCATGTCCGCGGCGCGCCGCGCCAACTCCGCATGGTCCTGCGTTCCGTCCGTCATCACCGCCACCACGGACACGCTCATGATGGGGAACTGCCGCTTCTCCCCGTAGCGGTCCTCCGCCTCGATGTGGCCGCGCTCGCGGTCTTGCCGGTCGTAATAGAGCGGGATGATGCGGTCGAACGTCTCAATGGCCTTCTGGCAGATGCGGTCCACCGACTCCGGCGAGGTGATGAAGACGAAGTCGTCACCGGCCACGTGGCCCAGGAAGTCACCGGGCGCGCCATCCTGCGCGAACACCTCGCGCATCAGGTCACCCGTCTGGCGCACCACGCCATCCGCCTTCGCGAAGCCGTAGTAGTCGTTGTAGGCCTTGAGGTTGTCCAGGTCCAGGTAGCAGAAGGCGAAGGGGCGGCGCGCGGAGAGGCGCCGCTGCACCTCGCGCTCGATGGCGGTGGAGCCCGGCAGTTGCGTGGTGGGAGAGGCCGACAGCTCCTGCTCCTTGCGCCGCATCACGCTCTCCACGCGTGCCCCCAACTCCAGCGCGTCGAAGGGCTTGGTGAGGTAGTCGTCACCGCCCAGCTTGAGCGCGCGCACCTTGGAGGACGTCTCCGCGCGGGCGGAGATGAAGATGACGGAGATGTGCCCACCGGCGCTCTCCGCCTTGATCTCCTCCAGGAAGACGAAGCCATCGCCGTCCGGCAGCGTCACGTCCAGCAGCACGACGTCCGGCCGGCGCTCGCGCAGGGAGCGGCGTCCCTCCTCGATGGAGCCCGCCAGCGCGACGTCGAAGCCGATGTTCTCCAGCACCTCGCGGCAGATGGCGGCGATCTTCGCATCGTCGTCCACCACCAGCACGCGGCCGTGCGCCGGGCCCTGGCGGCCGCGCACCAGCGAGTCCACCGTGGCCAGCAGCTTGTCCGGCGCCAACGGGCGCACCAGGAAGGCATCCGCGCCCGCGCGGAAGGCGCGCTGACGCTCGTCGAAGGCGGAGGACACCAGCAGCGGCGCGCGGCGCGTCTCCGGGTCGTGCCGGAGGATTTCCGCCAGCCGCAGCCCGTCCACGTCCGGCAGGCGCACGGACACCATCACCGTGTCGGGGGCATACCGGCGCGCGGCGGCCAGGCCGTCTTCCGCGTCGAAGGCCAGCCGCACGTCGTAGCCACGCCCGGCCATCAGCGCCTTCGCGATGAAGGCCACCTCGGGCTCGCCGTCGATGATGAGCACCCGGCCGCGGCTCTCCTGCCGGCGCGGGAGCTGGATGGCGTCCGCCACGTCGTCGCCGCGGCGCAGCTCCGGCGGCGGCTCGGTGGGCAGCACCACCATGAAGCGCACGCCGTCCGTACACGGCTCGCACCAGATGCGCCCTCCGTGGGCCTCCACGATGTTGCGGCAGATGGCCAGCCCCAAGCCGGTGCCTCGCACGGTGCGGTTGGCCTTGGTGCGCGCCTGCTCGAAGCGGTCGAAGATGCGCTCCAGGCTCTCCTCCGCGATGGGGTCTCCGCTGTTCCAGCAGGACACCACCACGTAGCCCGGTAGGCTGGAGGTGGCGTGGATCTCCACCCGCACCTCCCCGCCCTCCGGGGTGAACTTCACCGCGTTGTTGAGCAGGTTGTTGAGCACCTGGTCCAAGCGGTTCGGATCCGCCAGGACGCGCAGCGGATGGCGCGGCAGCACGGGCTTCACCAGCACGCGCTTCTCGCCGAAGGCCGGGCCGTACTTCTCCACCACGCGCTGGACGAGCTCGTCGAGGTACGACACCTCGAAGTTCATCCGCAGCCGGCCCTTGGCGAACTTCGACAGGTCCAGCAGGTCGTCCACGATGGCGTTGAGCTTCTCCGTGGAGTCCCGCGCCAGCGACAGGTAACGGCGCTGCCGCTCGTTGATGTCGCCGGCCATGAAGTTGAGCACCAGGTCCAGCGCGCCGGAGATGGACGTCAGCGGCGTGCGCAGCTCGTGGCTCACCATGGAGACGAACTCGTCCTTGCGCTCCTCCAGCCGCTTCTGCTCGGTGATGTCGCGCAGCACCACGCACACGCCCCGCAGCGTGTTCCGCGCGTCCGTCACCGGCGTCACCGTCGTCTGGACGTGCCGGTCGAAGAGCTTCACCTCCTCGCGCAGCACCTGCCCGCCGCCGTACTCCCAGCCGCGCACCAGGTGGAAGGGCTGGAAGCCCAGGCGCTCCTCCATCAGCCGCGTCGTCTGCTCCTCGGGGTTCTCCCCCGCGTGCAGCAGCCGCCGCGCCGCCGGGTTCATCACCACGATGTCGTTCTTCTCGTCGGTGAGGACCACGCCGTCGGCCATGGACTCCACCATCCGCTCCATGCGGTGGCGGGCTTCCTCCTCCGCCGAGCGCAGGGACTGGATGGCGTCCGCCGTCTGGTTGGCGAGCACGTCCAGCAACACGCCGTCGTCCTCGGAGAAGGCGTCCGGCCTCTGGCTGAACAGCGACAGCATGCCCACCGGGCGCCCGCCGGCGACCAGGTTCACCGTGAGCTGGCTGGGGTACACCGACGGCGCCGCCGCGTCCTGGGTGGTGGTGCCCGCCACGCGGGTGATGACGCGGTCCTCGGGCAGCAGGAGGCCGCTGCTCTTGCGGTACGCACCGAGCATGGACTCCTTCACGCCCAGCAGCGCCTTCTCCCCCACCATGCCCTGACAGCGCAGCCGCAGCGTCGCGCTTCGCGCCTCGTCCGGCGCGATGAGCGCCGCGCCGCAGTCGTACGGCAGCACGCGCGCCACGGCGATGAGCACGCGGTCGATGATGTTGTCGTAGCTGGCCGGATCATTCGCGCTGGCGCGGCTGACCTCGTACAGGACGAAGAGCGCCTCCACGCGCTGATGGAGCTGGCGGATCAGCCGCTCCTTGTCCTTGCGCAGCTGCGTGTACTCCACCGCGTTCTTCACGGTGATGAGCAGGTCATTCACGTCCCAGGGCTTGGTGATGTACCGGTACACCTGCCCCTGGTTGATGGCCGCGATGATGTCGTCCGGGTGGGTGTACCCCGTGAGCAGCAGCGCGGTGACGTCGAAGCCCTCCGCGCGCGCGGTGGCCACCAGTTCGATGCCCGTCATCTCGGGCATCCGCTGGTCGGTGATGAGGACGTCCACCGGCTCCTTTCTCAGGACTTCCAGCGCGGCAGAACCGCTTCGGGCCGTGAGGACGCGGTACCGGCGCTGGAACATCCGCGTGAGGATGTCCAGGACGTCGGCCTCGTCGTCGACGAAGAGCAGCGTGTGGCGGAGCTCGGACAAAGCGGCCGAAGTGTACGTCGAGTTCGTCCCCCCACCTCAAGAAGTGAGAAACAGGACGGAACGGGGCACACCGCGAGTGTGCAGGGTGACACCGGACGAGTTGACTCTACACGTCTGTTCAGGGAGAGTGACACTGAAAGCCTGTTGCCTGGGGGGAACGACTCCCCGGCAGGACGGCAGACGAGTGAGGGAGCGCATGGAAGAGCTCACGGAACGCCAGCGCGAGATTCTCAGCTTCATCGTCAAGGAGACGGAGACCCGGGGCTTCCCGCCGACGATTCGCGAAATCGGGGAGCACATGGACATCCGCTCGACGAACGGCGTCAACGACCACCTGAAGGCGCTGGAGCGCAAGGGCTACCTGAACCGGGGCGAACAGCAGAGCCGCTCCCTGGTGCCCACCAAGCGCGCGCGGCTGCTGCTCGGCTTGGGGGCTCGCAAGGACTCCGGCATGGTGGAGATTCCCCTGCTGGGCAAGGTCGCCGCCGGCGCGCCGCTGCTGGCGCAGGAGAACATGGAGGACTCCGTCAAGATCGACAGCTTCCTGCTCGGAGGTGTGAATGGCCGCGAGGTCTTCGCCCTGCGCGTGAAGGGGCAGTCGATGATTGACGACGGCATCCACGACGGGGACTACCTCTTCGTGAAGAAGACGCCGTCCGCCCAGCCGGGTGAAATCGTGGTGGCCCTCATCGAGGACGAGGCCACGGTGAAGCGCTACTACCCGGAAGGGGACCGCATCCGCTTCCAGCCGGCCAACGCCACCATGCAGCCCATCTACGTGAGCCGCGCGGAGTTCCGGTCCACGATGATTCTGGGTCAGGTGGTGGGCGTGTACCGCAAGCTCCAGGGCGGCCGCACCCCGTAGTCCACCCCACCCGTCCCGGGCCGTCTCCTGGCCCGGGCGTGGCTCAAGGGCACTTCTTGAGGGTGGCGTCAGCGGCCGTCGCCCGCGCGCAGGCGGCTTGCAGGACGCCGGTGTCCTTGAGTTCCCGCGCCAGTTGAGCGGTGGCGACGTGCAGCTCGGCGTCCTTCGCGTGGTCCTGCTCCGCGCTGAGGTTGGCGAGGATGCGCAGCGCGTCCGGCTTGCGGTCCATGGTGGCCAGCAGGCTGGCCAGCTCCCGCAGCTCGCGGATGTCCTGGCCGGACACGGACTCCAGCGCCGCGGCCAGCTCCTCCTTCGCGGCCGCGTCGTCATTCCTCCCCAGGTGGATACGGGCCAGCGCCACATGGACGATGGCGCGGTCCTTCACGCGCAGGGACTCCTTGTACGCGCTGATGGCGTCCCCGGGCTTGTCCAGCTTCATCTGGATTTCGCCGACGAGCTCCCAGAGCGTGGGATCCCGAGGCGAGCGGCTGGCGGCGTCGCGGTAGGCGTTGGCGGCCTCGGTGAGGTTGCCGGCGCGCACCAGGGCATCCCCCAGGGTGGCGAGCACGTCCGCGGTGTGGATGCCGTCATCCACGGCCTTCTGGGCCGCGGCCAGCAGCTCCGGGTAGCGCTGCTTCGAGGACAGGACGTCCAGCGCGCGCATGATGAGCGCGGACTTCTGCTCCGGGGAGGGCGCCGCGTTGGACGCGAGCGTGAAGTGCCGCACAGCCGCGTCGTGGTCGCCCTTCTTGAGGTCCAGGTCCCCCAGCGACTCCAGGGCGTTGAAGTCCTGAGGGAAGAGGGCCAGGGCCTTGCGCAGCGAGCTCTGGGCTTCGACCACCTGGCCCAGCTGCGTCTGGATGAAGCCCAGCCGGCTCCAGTTGGTGGAGCGCTTGGGCTCCAGCTTCAGGGCGGCCTCGAACTCGGCGGCGGCGTCCGTCAGCCGGCCCATGGAGAGGTACACCTCGCCGCGCGCGGCGGGCAGGCGCGGGTCGTCCGGGGCAATCTGCTTCATGGCCTCGAAGGAGGCCAGGGCGGCGTCGAAGTGGCCCTGGAGGTACTCGGCGGTGCCTTTGACGTAGAGGCCCTCCGCGTGGTCCTTCGGTTTGACGCGAGGCGTCTCGTCGTCACAGCCCGTCAGGGCGAGCAGGGCAATCAGGGAGAGGGCGCGCGGTCGCGGGAACATGAGGGGCTCCGAGGCTCAGAAGTGGTACGCGATGCCTGCGTTGAGGTCCAGGTTGAGGCCGTCTCCCAGCTTCGATTCCGAAAGCCCCAGCACCGCCTGCGCGATGTTGGTGCCCAACTCGACCTGGAAGCCCACCGAACCGGCGATGAGGTACTCCAGGCCCGCGAAGCCCACGACGGTGGGCAGCGGGCCGGTGGACTGGAAGATACCGAAGTCACCGAAGGACAGCTGCACGCCCAGGCCGAAACCCCAGTAGGGCCGCAGGGACTTCTCCACGTTGTGGTAGTGGCGCGCGCCCACGACGCTGGGCAGCACGTTGAGGCCACTGCGCACGCCGTCCTGCGTGGAGCGCACGTAGCTGAAGCCCACCTGAAGGAAGCCGACCCATTCGGGGTGGAACCAGTAGCCCACCTCGATGTCGCCACCGGGGTTCACGTTGGAGAGCTTCTCGATGAAGTTGTTGTTGACGCGCAGGCCCAGCAGCAGGCCGCCGCCCCCCGTGCGCGAAGAGCCCCCCAGCAGCGGACGGGCCGCCACGGACTCCTCCGGCGGGGCGAGCGCGGCGAAGAGCTGGTCGGAGACGGCCTTCGCGGTGCGCAGCAGGTCCTCCGCTTCCGGAGCCTCCGCGCGAGGCCGGGCCAGGATCCGCCCGCCCGCGGCGTCCAACAGGTTGGCGGTGAGCAGGTACTGGTCGCCGAAGCGGTCCAGGCGGCCAGCCACGACGTAGCGGGCGCCGGTGAGGGCCACGAGCTCCTGGAGGCAGTCTCCCCGGTCACACGTCTTGAGGCCCTGGAGTCGCTGCTGGCGCTCGTCGTCCAGGGCGGCCTCGACGTCCCACTGCGAAAGGACTCGCAGCCGCGGCGACTCCGCCAGCCGCGAGGTGATGAGCGAGGTGACGCCCGGCGCCGCGTCGCGGCCCGCCTCGTTGGCCTCCAGCATCAGCACCGCCACGACGACGGGCCCGGCCGCATCGGTCGTGCTCGCCTGGACCGCGGCGGCCTGTGACACAGGGGCTGGCGCCTGGGCATGCGCCGCCGAAGCCAGCAAGACGAAACAAGAGAGCCACCAGGACACGAAGCGCGACACGGGCCGGCACTCTACCTTCACCCGGGCCCGGCACCGAGGCCCAGACGTCACACGACGGAGTGCCCTGCCCCGCCGCCTGGAGCAGGAAGGCAGCCGGGCCCGCGCCGCCTCGCCTACGAGGAGGGCATCGGCCCCAGAAAGTCGAGCGGGTCCACCGGCTTGCCGTCCAGGCGCACCTCGAAGTGCAGATGGGGCCCGGACGTCCGGCCCGACTCGCCGACGGTGGCAATCACCTGCTCGCGGCGCACCTTCTGCCCGGTGCGCACGCGCAGGTCGCGGTTGTGCGCGTACAGGGTGATCAGCTTGTTCGTGTGCTCGACGATGACGATGTTGCCGTAGCCACGCTGCTCGCCCGCGTAGAGCACCGTGCCTTCCTGCGCCGTCTTCACGGGCGTCCCCGAGGGCGCAGCCAGGTCGATGCCGTCGTGCGGCTCCTTCCCCTTCTTCCCGAAGCGGCCGTACAGGACGCCTCTCAGAGGCCAGTCGAGCTGCCCCTGCGTGGCCACACGAGGCCGGCCCGTGGCGCTCGCCGGACGCGACAGGGACCGGCTGCGCGACGGGGGCTCCTCACGGCGCCCCAGGGTCGGCACGCTGCGCCGCCCCCCAGCCGACGTAGAGGTCCGTACCGGCTCCGGGTCCGCCTCCGCGAGGGCCCGCACGGGCACGCTGCGCTCGAAACCGGGGATGGTGAGCTCCTGCCCCACCGCCAACGCCCACGGCGCCTTGATGCCGTTGGCCGCCCCCAGCTCCTCCACCGTGAGGCCGTAGGTGCGGGAGATGCGGTACATCGTCTCGCCCGGTGCCACGGTGTGGCGCACGGCCACCAACTCCGGTTCATCGTGGACGCCCCGCAAATTGAACGGCAGCGGCGTGGTCCGCTCCGCCGCGTCGGTGACTTCCGCCGTCTCGTCCTCACGCGAAACGGCGTCCAACCCGGTGTCCGGCCCGGCAACGGAGGATGCCCGGGTGCCCACGCAGCCGCTCAGCAGCACGGCCAGGAGGAACACCCGGAGCGCCCCACGCGCTCGGCTGGACACGCACGGCGCCAACGCTAGGCACCGTCCGGTTCATGCCGGTTGAAGCCATCGACCTGCCACCCGGAGAGGTCCGGAAGCCGGCCATGGTCCGTCAGCTCGAAGTGCAGCGGAGTGACGGAGACGCGCTTGTCCCGGAACACGGCATTGCAGTCGCTGCCCGGGATGTCCTCGTGCTGGTAGTCGTTGCCACCAATCCAGTAGTACTTCCGGCCGCGCGGGTCCTCGTTCTCCACCACCTCGTAGCCGTACGAGTGACGGCCCTGGCGGGTGACGACGAAGCCCTCAGGTTCCACGCCCCCAGGGATGTTCACGTTGAGGAGCATCCGCGGCGGGAGAGGACGCGACAGGGCGCTGGACACCAGCGAACGGGCGAACCGGGCCCCTGGCGCGAAGTCGAAGTTCCGCCGGGCCACCAGGCTGAAGGCAATAGCGGGCACGCCCAGGAGCGCACCCTCCATCGCCGCGGCCACCGTGCCGGAGTACATGATGTCTTCGGCCAGATTCGCGCCGTGGTTGATGCCGGAAACCATGAGTACCGGGCGATCATCCTTCAGGAGATGGTTGATCGCCAGATAAGCGCAGTCCGCGGGGGTTCCGTCGACGGCGAACCACCGCTCCCGCACCTCCTTGATGCGCAGCGGCCGGTGCAGGGAGATGGCGTGGGAGGCGGCGCTCTGCTCCCGGTCGGGAGCCACCACCCACACCTCCCCCAGGGGGCTCACGGCCTCGACCAGCGCCTGAAGCCCCTCTGAGAAATAGCCGTCGTCGTTGGAAACCAGGATGCGCTTGGGCTTGTTGCTCACGGGCTCACTTCTTCTGGTTCAAGGCGCGGAACACCGACTTGCCAGCGTAGCGGGCCGCGGCCCCCAGCTCGCCTTCGATGCGCAGCAACTGGTTGTACTTGGCCACGCGGTCGGAGCGGGACGCGGAGCCCGTCTTGATCTGCCCGCAGTCCAGCGCCACGGCCAGGTCGGCGATGGTGGTGTCCTCCGTCTCGCCGGAGCGGTGGCTCATGACGGACGTGTACCCGGCGCGGTGCGCCATGCGCACGGCGTCGAACGTCTCCGTCAGGGTGCCAATCTGGTTCACCTTCACGAGGATGGAGTTGGCCGTGCCCGTCTCGATGCCGCGGCCCAGGCGCTCCACGTTGGTGACGAAGAGGTCGTCACCCACCAACTGCATGCGCGAACCCAGCGCGTCGGTGAGCTTCTTCCAGCCCTCCCAGTCATCCTCCGCCATGCCGTCTTCGATGGAGATGATGGGGTAGCGCTCGGAGAGGCCCCGGTAGTACTCGAGCAGGCCGGTCGAGTCGTACTCCTTGCCCTCGCCCTTCAGCTTGTACTTCTTGCTGCCCTTGTCGAAGAACTCGCTGGCCGCCACGTCCAGGGCCAGGAAGAGCTGCTCACCGGCCTTGAAGCCCGCCTGGTCGATGGCCTCCATGATGAGCTTCAGCGCCTCTTCGTTCGCCGGCAGGTCCGGGGCGTAGCCGCCCTCGTCGCCCACGCCCGTGGCCAGCTTGCGGCCCTTGAGAATCTTCTTCAGCGCGTGGAACACCTCGGCGCCCCAGCGCAGGCCCTCCGCGAAGGAGGACGCACCGGCGGGCACCACCATGAACTCCTGCACGTCCACGCGGGTGTCCGCGTGCGCGCCGCCGTTGAGGATGTTCATCAGCGGCACCGGCAGGGTCCGCGCCTGCACGCCGCCCACGTAGCGGTACAGCGGCAGCCCGTGCGCGTCCGCCGCGGCGCGAGCGGCCGCCATGGACACCGCGAGGATGGCGTTGGCGCCCAGCTTGCCCTTGGTGGCGGTGCCGTCCAGCTCCAGCATCCGCTGGTCCACCGCGAACTGATCCGCCGCGTCCATGCCCACCAGCGCGGGCGCGAGCACGTCCACCACGTTCTTCACGGCCTTCTGCACACCCTTGCCCAGGTAGCGATGCTTGTCGCCGTCGCGCAGCTCGATGGCCTCATGCTCACCGGTGGACGCACCGGACGGCACCGCGGCGCGGCCACGAGCGCCTCCGGCAAGCTGGACCTCCGCCTCCACGGTGGGGTTGCCACGGGAGTCGAGCACTTCGCGCGCCAGAATCTGAGAAATCTCGGTCATAGGCTGCCGTTTCTAGAAGAGCCCTCCGGGTCGGGCAAGCGTGCTCACGGCCCGCGCTGCTACAGTGTCCACCCGTCGAATGCCTCCGCCCCAACGCCGCCCCGCCTTGAAGGGGCCTGACCCATTGCTCGCTCAACGGCGCCGCGGCGCGCTGCTCGGCATGGCCGTGGGCAATGCCCTGTCCGTCCCCACCGCGCACCGGCCCTTCATGGCCGTTCCCTTTCCCAAACAGGCGGAGGGGCCCTACATCAAGCTGATGGGCGGCGGTCCGCATGAGCTGCGCCGCGGCCAGGTGACAGAAGAGGTCCAGCTCGCGGCCTGCCTGAGCCACAGCCTCCGGGCCATGAAGCGTTACGATGCCGCGGACGCACTGCGTCGTTACCGCGCCTGGCAGCCGCACGCCTTCGACGTCAGCGAGCCCATGACGGAGGTCTTCGAGGACTGCCAGACGTCGGGATTCCCGCCCCTGGGCGCGGGCAGGCGCGTGTGGCTGCGTGCGTACCGGAAGCCCGCGGACCCGGGGAGCCTGGCCCGCGCGGCGCCGCTGGGCGTGTATCTGGCGGGTGACGCCCACGCGCTCACCCAGGCCTCGCTGGAGGACTCCGCCCTCACCCACTTCGACCCGCGCTGCCAGCTCGCCTGCGCGGCCTTCAACGCGGCCATTGGCCATGCCGTCACCCATGGCGCGGGCCTGAAGGCCGCCGACCTCATCCCCGCCGCGGAGTCGGGCCTGCTGCTGGCCGGCGCGGCGCTCGGGCGTTCCGCCAGTGACTACGTGCAGGAGGTGTCCTTCGCCGCGTCGCTCCTGCGCGAGGACCTGGCCATCGCCCAGCAAGAGGACCCGATGCTGTACGGGCCAGAGCTGCACCTCCACCGTCCCCTGCACGCGGTGCGCGTCGCCTTCCGGCTGGCCTTCTGGGAGCTGCTCCACGCCCCCAGCGCCGAGGCCGCGCTCCTGGACGTCGTCCACCGGGGCGGCGACACGGAGGCCCACGCCACCATCACCGGCGCGCTCGTGGGCGCCTTCCATGGCGAGCAGGCCCTGCCCGAGGAGTGGCGGAAGCAGGTCCTGGAGGCCCTGAGCACCGTCAAGGGGCCGCTGTGGGATGTCTATCACCCCCGGCACCTGCTGGCCCTGAGCAACGCCTGAGGGCTCCTGGATGCGCGAAGCCCGCGGGGCCGTCCTGGGAAGGACCGCCACCGCGGGCTCGGGGACACACTGGCGCGGCCGTCAGGCCGCTCGCCAGGGTCAGGACAGCAGGTCGATGACCACCACGCCCCGCTGGGGCTTGTCGTCTTCGGTCTCCGTGCGGCGACGCGGGCGGTCATCCGGCACGGGGAGCGGAAGCTCCACCACCGGCCTGTCATGCTCCTCACGGCGGCGCTCACGGCGCTTGATTTCTTCGATGATGAAGGCGTCGAGCATGGGTCTTCCGTCTCCCTCAGCCTACGTACCCCGATGTACGCCCATCCCGCCCCAATACCATTTCCACCAATATCAGATGCAAATTAAGAACCCCGGTTCCGCGCTGGGTACGTTGCAGCCATCTCGCACGGTTGCTCGTCTGCCACCCGACACCCGGGCCAGGGCACCCAGGGCAGAAATGTCGCGGAGGCCGAAAATCCGTCGGGATGGTGTTCATTTTAATGCCCTCGAAGCGGCCCGCAAGCAGACCGTCCCATGGGCATACTCCTCGTAGCCGGCGTCGCAAGCCCCTTCGATTCGGCCTCGTCCGCCCGCCTGCTGCGGCGCGCGGATCATCCGGGTCTCCGAAGACTCCTGGCGGCCGGCGGGCGATGGTGGAGTCGCCCGCCAAGAAGCCGCCCGGAGGTGTGATTCAGGGCGCCTCGAAGCGGCGCTTGAACGCGTCCAGCATCTTCGGCAACGAGGTCTCCACCAGCGCGGAGACGACGCTCTTGGGCACCAGCGCGCCCAGGGCCATCTCCACGGTGTAGGTGGCCTTCGTCTTGCCCTCACCCTCGGGCTCCAGGACCCAGCTGCCCCGGTTGTCCTTCATGAACTCGCCCTTGATGTAGGTCCAGGACATGCGGGTGGGCCGCTCCTCCGTGACGTGGATGGAGTAGTTGATGGTCTTCACCACATCCACCTTGTAGTGGACGTCCACCGTGTTGCCCTTGCGGTTCTCGGTCCGGATGCCCTTCACCTCGGGAAGGAACTCCGGGTACCGCTCGTACTGGGTGATGACGTCGAAGACCTTCTCGATGGGGGCGTTGACGACGATGGTTCGCGAGGCGCCAGGCATGGGTGTCTCCAGGGGACGTGAGTCAGGGTGGGAGCTGCGGCCTAGAAAGCGTACCCCGGCTTCTTGTCGAACTTGTGCACCGACTGGATGAAGCGGACGGTGCCCGTCTTGCTGCGCATGACGACGGAGTGCGTCTCGCAGCCGCCGCCGAAGAAGCGCACGCCCTTGAGGAAGTCGCCGGTGGTGACGCCGGAGGCGGCGAACATGACCTCGCCCTTGGCCAGCTCCTCGGCGGTGTAGATCTTCGAGATGTCGGTGATGCCCATCGACTTGGCGCGTTCGATTTCGCCCTGGTTGCGGGGAACGAGCCGGCCCTGCATGTCACCGCCGGTGGCGCGGATGGCCGCCGCGGCGATGACGCCCTCGGGCGCGCCGCCGATGCCCATCAGCACCTCCACGCCCGTGTCCTCGAAACACGTGGCGATGGCGCCGGCCACGTCACCGTCCTCGATGAGCCGGATGCGGGCGCCCGCCGCGCGAATCTCCTTGATGAGGTCGGTGTGACGCTCGCGGTCCAGCACCACCACCGTGAGGTCTTCCACATAGACCTTCATCTTCTCCGCGATGGAGCGGAGGTTCTCGGTGGGCGTCTTGCGCAGGTCGATGGCGCCCCGGGCGCGCGGGCCCACGGCCATCTTCTCCATGTACGTGTCGGGGGCGTTGAGCAGCCCGCCCTTGCCCGCCATGGCCACCACGGCGATGGAGCCCGGACGGCCATAGGCGCACAGGTTGGTGCCCTCCAGCGGGTCCAGGGCGATGTCCACCTCGGGCGCCCCCTCGCCACGCTTGCCCACCTTCTCGCCGATGTAGAGCATGGGCGCCTCGTCGCGCTCGCCCTCGCCGATGACGACGGTGCCATCAATCTGCAGCGCGTCGAAGGCGCGGCGCATGGCGTCCACGGCCGCCTGATCCGACTCGTCCTTGTTGCCGCGGCCCATCAGTCGTGCGGAGGCGATGGCCGCCATCTCGGTGACGCGCACGACCTCCATTGCCAGGTTGCGATCCATGTGTGTGCTCCTTGCGTATCCCGGAAGGGTTCAGGTGGAAGGGGAAGAGCCCGGGGAAGGCTCGGTCGTTTCGAGCAGCCGGATGAGGGAGTCCGGCAGCCGCGTCGGCTTGCCGTCCCGCCCCACGCAGGCGTGACGGGTCATGCCGGTGCAGAGCAGCGTGCGTGGCGCACCGTCACGAAACAGCGCGTAGGTGAACACGATGGACGCGCGGCGCAACTCACTCACGGTGGTTTGGATGACCAACAGATCGTCGTAGCGCGCGGATGCCTTGTACTGACAGCTCGCCTCGGCCACGGGTAGCAGGGCACCCGAGCGCTCCAGCTCGGCGTAGCTGCCACCCCGGGCGCGGAAGTACTCACTGCGCGCGAACTCGAAATAGCGGAAGTAATTCGCGTAGTAGACGACACCCATCTGATCAGTGTCGCCGTAGATGACGCGAAGGCGGGCCTCGACCATGAATCGAGCGACCCTAACAGCGCGATGTGCGGCGTCCAAGCAGTGACACGCGTTGTTGGTTGCTTCTCACCATCCCGGCGGAGATGGTTCTCCTCCCAATGATTCGTGCACTTTCCCTTGCCGTGGCGCTGGCCACCCTGCCCGCTTTTGCCCGACCTCCCAGGCTGACGCTCGTCATCAGCGTGGACGCGCTCGGCAGCGACGTGTTGCTACGCAACCGTCCGCGCCTGAAGGGCGGCTTGCACCAGCTGATCAACCAGGGCGCGTACTTTCCTTATGCGCGCTACGGCTACGCCGAATGCCGCACCGCGCCCGGCCACGCCACCCTCTCCACGGGCGCCAACCCCTGGCGGCACGGCATCGTGGACAACCGGTGGGTGGACCGCTCGACGATGAAGCGCGTGATGGCCTTCGCGGACGCGGCCCACCCGGTGCTGGAGGTGCCGCTGAAGCCGGGCCAGGACTCCGGCCCCGCCCACCTCATGGTGGAGACGCTGGCGGACCGGCTGCGCGTGACGACGCAGGAGCGCGGCAAGGCGGTGGCGTTGTCCATCAAGCCCCACGCGTCCATCGCCCTGGCCGGGCGTGCGGGACAGGCGTGGTGGTTCGACAAGGGCGAGGGGAAGTTCGTCACCGGCACCTGGTACACGAAGGAGTTCCCGGCGTGGCTGAAGGCGCTGAACGCGCGGAAGCTGCCGGAGGCGTCCTTCGGCAAGAAGTGGGAGCTGATGCGGCCGGCCGCGGAGTACGTGGGCGAGGACGAAGGCCTCGCCGAGGCGGACGTCTACGGCCTGGGCCGCACCTTCCCCCACCCGCTGGACGGCGGGCTGCCGTCGCCGGGCCCTACCTTCTACCAGGCGTTCGCCCTCTCACCGGACTCGCATGACCTGCTGGTGGAGGCGGCCAAGGCGGCCATCGCCGGCGAGGGACTGGGCCAGGACGACGTGCCCGATCTGCTGGCCGTGAGCTTCAGCGGCACGGATCTGGTGTTCCATGAGTACGGGCCCTACTCGTGGGAGATGCAGGACACGCTGCTGAGGCTGGACAAGGCGATGGGCAACCTCATCGCTGCGGCCGAGCGCGCGGCGGGAGGACGCGGCAACCTGGTCATCGCGCTGTCCGCGGACCACGGCGGCGCGGCGATGCCGGAGCAGTGGGCCGCAAAGGGGCTCGCCGCGAAGCGGGTGAGCTCGAAGGAGCTGGCGGAGAGCCTGACGCAGGCGCTGCGTCAGCAGTTCGGCGGCGACGTGACGGCCACGCTCGAACAACTGGACGTGTACCTGGGCGGCAAGACGCACCAGGGGGGCGCGGTGGACGCGGCGGTGCGGCGCGCGGCGGCGGCGTGGCTGGCGAAGCACCCGTCGGTCATCACGGCCGTGGCCCGTGAGGACCTGTTCACCGCGCCGGACACCGAGGGCTACCTGACGCTCATGCGCAAGAGCTACTACCCCGAGCGCAGCGGCGACGTGCTCTTCATGCTCCGGCCCTTCCACATGCTCCACTACATCCCCACCGGCACCAGCCACGGCACGCCGCATTCCTATGATTCACAAGTGCCCATCCTCTTCGCGGGCAAGGGCGTGAAGCCGGGCCTGTACCTGGAGGAGATCGACCCCGTGGACTTCGCCCCCACCCTGTCGGCGCTGATGGAGATGGGCATGCCCGCTTCGGCGGAGGGCAAGCCCCGCGCGGAGGTCCTCACGGGCAAGTGAGCGAACGCGTCTGCGTGGCGGACACGCGCGCTGACGGCGCCGTCCGCCCCGGTCCGTGTGCCGTGAAGGACAGGCTCCGCGCGTCCAGGCGGGATGCCGGGACGCCCTTCGACGCGGAGGCGCTGGAGCCAGGAGCGCCTCCGTGTCCGCGCGCTATGCCGGCTTCGGCTGCTTGCTGCGCGCGGGCCGCTTCGCCGCGGCGGTGATTTCCAGCGACAGGTCCATGGCCCGCGCGGAGTGCGTCAGCGCGCCCATGGACACGAAGTCGATGCCCAGCTTCGCCAACCGAGGCAGCCGGTCCAGCGTGACGCCGCCTGACACCTCGAGCGGCACGCGGCCCGCCGCCAGCTTCACGGCCTCGCGAATCTGCGCGTCGTCCATGTTGTCGAGCATCACCACGTCGGCGCCGTGCTCGATGGCCTCCGCGAGCTGCTTGAGGTTGGTGACCTCGATTTCGACCTTCGTCAGCCGAGGCCCGTTGAGCTTCGCGCGGCGCAGCGCCTCCGCGATGGAACCACCCACGGCGGCGATGTGGTTGTCCTTGATGAGGACGCCGTCGAAGAGGCCGAAGCGGTGGTTGGAGGCACCGCCCATGCGGACGGCCTCCTTGGCCACCGTGCGCATCCCCGGCGGCGTCTTCCGCGTGTCCAGGACGCGCAGATTGGAGCCACGCACGGACGTGACGGCCTGCTGCGCCAGCGTCGCAATGCCCGCGGCCCGCTGCACGATGTTGAGCGCGGTGCGCTCCGCCGCGAGCAGCGAGCGCATCCGGCCGTAACACCGCGCGGCGACCATCTTCGGTTTGATCTCCTGACCGTCGCGGCGCAACAGCTCCACCTCGACGTTCGGGTCGACCGTCTTGAAGACACGGACGAAGGCGTCCAGTCCCGCGAGCACCAACTGCTCCTTGGCGACCAGTTCCGCGCTGCCCTCGTAGTCAGGAGGGATGAGGGCCTGCGAGGTGACGTCACCCGCCGCCCCCAGGTCCTCATCGAGTGCGAGCGCGATGAGCCGGTCGAGGTAATCCTGCTGCTGCACGTCTCCTCCTGCTACCGCCGGGCCTTTGCCCGCGCCTTGGGTTTCGCCCCGGTGCCCTTCTTCGCGGGAGCCTTGCGGCCCGCCGCCTTCTTCACCGGCTTCTTGCTGGCGGCAGCGACCTTCTTCGCGGCCCCCTTCTTCGTGGCAGCCTTCTTCGCGGCGACCTTGGCCGGAGCCTTCTTCGCAGCGGCCTTCTTCGCCGCGCCCTTGGCAGGCGCCTTCTTCGCGGCGGACTTCTTCGTGGCAGCCTTCTTCGCGGCGACCTTGGCCGGAGCCTTCTTCGCAGTGGCCTTCTTCGCAGCGCCCTTCGCGCCCGCGGCCGGAGCCTTCTTCGCAGCGGCCTTCTTGGCAGCGCCCTTCGCGCCCGCGGCCGGAGCCTTCTTCGCAGCGGCCTTCTTGGCAGCGCCCTTCGCGCCCGCGGCCTTCTGGGCCGGCGCCTTCTTCGCGGCGGCAGGCGCCTTCTTGCCCGCGGCCTTCTTCGCGGGACGCGCCTTCACCGGAGCGGCAGGCGCCTCGTCCTCGCCGGAAGCGGAGACAGCCTCCACCACCGTGTCCTTCGCGATGGACGACGCCTTCTTCACGGCGGCCAGGGTGGCCTTCACCACGGCCTTCGCGGTGGAGGCCACCGTCTGCTCGGCGGCGGCGGGCACCTCACGGGCGTCACCACCGGCGCGCGCCGTGTTGAACTCCCGCATCGCGTCGTCGACGAGGCCCATGCTCATGTACGCAACGCCGAGGTCATGATGGTCGGCCGGAGACAGGCCTTCCTTCGTCCCCGCGCGCAGCTTCTCCAGGGCATCCTGCACCTGGGGGTCCGCGGCTTCGGGCACGCCGCCCACGGCCTCGAGTTCGTCCTTCAACTCCTCCGCCAGGTCGACGTTCCCCTCTGCTTCCGCATCCGGCGCGGCCTTCACCTCGGCCGGAGCAGCGGCAGGCTCCTCCTCCTCGGTGGACTCGGCGAGCGTCTCGTATTCGGCGCCCCCCTCGGCCGGAGGCGGCGTCTCTAATGGAGCAACGCTCCCGGGCGGCGTGCTGGGCTCCGTCGCGACGTCGGCTTCGGTCGCGATGTCGGCCTCGGCCGGCTCAACGCTTCGGGTTGGCGTGCTGCTCTCGGACGGCGGCGCGGCGGGCATGGCGGGCTCCGGGGCAATGCGCTGCAGATGGTCCTGAAGCTTGGCCTTGCGCTCCTTCAACTCCTCCACGCGGGCGCGGTCCTTCTCGACCACGTCCGGGGGCGCCTTGGCCACGAAGTTGGGGTTCTCCAGCTTGCGCAGCACACCAGCGGCCTCCTGCTCGGTGCGCGCAATCTCCTTGCGGAGGCGGTCGCGTTCCGCGTCCAGGTCGATGAGACCCGCCAGCGGCACGTAGATTTCCAGGTTCGTGCCCACGAAGGCGGCGGCCTGCGGCGGCTTGGTGCCGGGCGCGCCGACCTCCACGTCGGACAGGCCGGCCAGCGGCATCAGGTACGCGCGCCAGCGCTCCAGCAGCTCGCGCGTGCGAGCGTCCGGGCTCTGCACCACCGCCTTCACCTTGGTCGCGGGCGACAGGTTGCTCTCGCCGCGGATGGTGCGCAGGCCCTCGATGGAGGCGATGACCGGGGCCATCTCCGCCTCGGCGGCCTCGTCCACCAGGTCCGCGTCGGGCTCCGGGTACGACGCGATCATGATGCTGTCCACCGACCGGGACATCGGCAGCTTCTGCCAGATCTCCTCGGTGATGAACGGCATGAACGGGTGGAGCAGCCGCAGGATGCGATCCAGCGAGTACACCAGCACCGCGCGCGCGGAGTCCTTCGCCTGCTCATCGGTGCCGTAGAGCGAGCCCTTGGCCAGCTCGATGTACCAGTCGCAGAACTCGGCCCACAGGAACTGGTACAGCGTGGACGCCGCCTCGGCGAAGCCGTACGTCTCCAGCGAGGCGCGGGCCTCGGTGGTGGCGCGCTGGAGCCGCGAGAGGATCCAGCGGTCCGCCAGCGTCAACGGACGCTCCTTCAGCGGACGCTCATCCAGCGTGAACTCGCCCATGTTCATCAGGGCGAAGCGGCTGGCGTTCCACAGCTTGTTGCAAAAGGCCTTGTAGCCAGCCAGCCGGTCCATGGACAGCTTGATGTCCCGGCCCTGCTGGGTGAGCGACGCGAGCGTGAAGCGCAGCGCGTCCGCGCCGAACGCCGGCATGCCCTGCGGGAACTTGTTCTTCAGCGTCGGAGCAAGCTTGTCCGAGCTGGCGCCGAGGATGACGTCCAAGGGGTCGATGACGTTCCCCTTCGTCTTGGACATCTTCTCGCCCTTCTCGTCGCGCACCATCGCGTGCAGGTACACGGTGCGGAAGGGCACATCCCCCATGAAGTGCAGGCCCATCATCATCATCCGGGCGACCCAGAAGAAGATGATGTCGTGGCCCGTCTCCATGACGGACGTCGGGTAGAACGTCTGGAGGTCCGGCGTGTTGCGCGGCCAGCCCAGCGTGGAGAAGGGCCACAGCGCGGACGAGAACCACGTGTCCAGCACGTCCGGGTCCTGGATGAACGTGGCGCCGCCGCACTTCGGGCAGGACGTGGGCTGCTCACGCGCGACAATCGGCTCCGCGCGCGCGAAGTCCACGCCGCCCACCTTCACCGTCGCGGCGTCCAGCGGCAGGTCGGTGTCGTCACCCTGACGCGGGCTGCACGCGGTGCAGTAGTACGCGGGAATCTGGTGGCCCCACCAGAGCTGGCGGCTGACGCACCAGTCGTGGATGTTGCGCATCCAGTGGAAGTAGGTGTTCGTCCATGATTCGGGGACGAACTTCGTGCGGCCCTGCTCCACCGCCTCGATGGCCGGCTTCGCCAGCGGCTCAATCTTCACGAACCACTGCGGCGACAGGCGCGGCTCCACCACCGTGGCGCTGCGCTGGCACGTGCCGACGGACAGCTTGTGCGGCTCCTCCTTCTCCAGCAGGCCCTGCTCCTGGAGGTCCGCCAACACCTGCTTGCGCGCCTCGAAGCGATCCAGGCCGGCGTACTTGCCGGTCTCCTTCGTCATCCGGGCCGATTCGTCCAGAATGGACAGCATCGGCAGCTGGTGACGCAGGCCCGTCTGGTAGTCGTTGAAGTCGTGCGCGGGCGTGACCTTCACCACGCCGGTGCCGAACTTCGGATCCACCAGTTCAGCGTCCGCGATGATGGGAATCTCACGGCCGCTGAGTGGCAGCACCACGTGCTTGCCAATCAGGTCCTGGTAACGCTCGTCCTCCGGGTGGACGGCCACGGCGGTGTCGCCCAGCATCGTCTCCGGGCGCGTGGTGGCCACGGTGAGCGTGCGGTCGCTGTCCTTCACCGGGTAGCGGATGTGCCAGATGGAGCCGCTCTTCTCCTGGTGCTCCACTTCCAGGTCGCTGAGCGCCGTGTGGCACGAAGGACACCAGTTGATGAGCTTCTGGGCCCGGTACATCAGGCCCTCTTCGTACAGCCGGACGAAGACCTCGCGCACCGCGGCGGAGGACGTCTCGTCCATGGTGAAGCGCTCGCGGCTCCAGTCCAGGGACGCGCCCAGGTAACGGTGCTGCTCGCCGATACGGGCGCCGAACTTGCCCTTCCACTCCCAGACGCGCTCCAGGAAGGCCTCGCGGCCCAGGTCGTGGCGGCTCTTGCCCTCCGTCTTCTTGAGCTCCTTCTCCACCACCATCTGCGTGGCGATGCCGGCGTGGTCCGTACCGGGGAGCCACAGGGCGTTGAAGCCGCTCATCCGCTTCCAGCGGGTGAGGATGTCCTGGATGGTGGCCGTCAGCGCATGGCCGATGTGCAGGCTGCCCGTGACGTTGGGCGGCGGCAGGACGATGGAGAACGGCGGCTTGTCGGAGGGCGCCTCGGCGCGGAAGTAGTTGCGCTCCAGCCAGAACGCGTAGCGCCGGGCCTCGACCTCGGTGGGCTCGTAGGCCTTCGAAAGTTCAGTGGTATCGGTCATTGAAAACGGCCGGCCCCGGAGGCCGGGGCCGGCAAAGGTCAGGAGGTTACGGCGCCAGGCGCCTCAGTGCTGGGTCTCTCGGTCCTTGATGAGCCGCTCGAGCTCCTCACGGATGATGGTCTCCGCCAGCTGCGGTACCACCTCCCAGGCAATCTTCTCGATGACCTCGCGGGAAGCCTTCGAAAGCGCCTCGCGCAGCAGGGCCTCGCCCCCGTCCGCGGCAGGCGCACGCGCGCTCGCCGGCCTAGCCGCGACGGGCGCGGGGGTGGCGATGTCCAGCGAGATCTCCTCCGCGTCACCCTGGTCGGGCAGCGAGTCCTCGATGCTGATGGACGGCTGGGCCGCGGCGGGCGCGGGCGCACCCAGACCGAACGGATCCCTACCCCGCGCGGCGGGCTGCGGCGCCGCCCCAGGAGGAGGCTGCGGCGCGCCAACCGGCGGACGCGCGAAGCCACCCGGCGCGGGACCACCCGGCGGAGGCGGCACACCCGGACGCGCCACGGCGCCCGGAGGCATTCCCGGACGCGGCGGAAGGCCCGGCGCGGGACCACCCGGCGGAGGCGGCACACCCGGACGGGCGCCCGGCGGCATCCCAGGTCCCGGAGGACGGGCGCCCGGCGGCATCCCAGGCCCCGGAGGACGCGCCATGCCCGGCGGCATCCCAGGTCCCGGAGGACGCGGTGCGCCCGGCGCACCCGGCGGCGGCATGCCCGGACCCGGGGGACGCGCCATACCCGGCGGCATCCCAGGTCCCGGAGGACGCGCACCCGGCGGCATCCCAGGCCCCGGCGGACGCGGCACGCCCGGCCCCGGAGGAACACCCGGACGGGCCCCCGGCGGAGGCGCGGGACGGGCCCCCGGCGGAGCAGCGGCGGCGACAGGCGCGGGCGCTGCGGCGGGCTGAGGCGCCGCGTGGCGCACCTGCGTGGCGGCCGACGCGGGCATCGTGTTGGACTTCTGGCCGACCAGCGCCTTCACCTTGTCGAGCAGCACCTGGCTCTCGAAGGGCTTGGTGACGTGGTCATCGGCGCGGGCGGCGCGAGCGCGGTTCTCGTCGAACGCCTCGAACGTGCCGGCCAGCAGCACCACCGGGATGCCCTGGGTGGCCGGGTCGTTCTTCAGCGCTTCGCAGACCTCATAGCCGCTCTTGCCCGGCATCATGACGTCCGCGAGGACGACGTCCGGACGCAGCTCGCGGGTGCGGGAGATGGCGTCCAGCCCGTTGTCCACCGCGGTCACCTGAAAGTCCTCGGTCGCGAAGATCATCCCGATCACCTTGCGGATGGTGAGCGAGTCATCGGCGACCAGCAGATTCTTGGGCATCGGTTCGGGCCTCGGGGAGCATCCACTCCCCTGAATTCGTTGGTGATTCCCGCCGCGAGGGTTGACTCGCGGCAGTCTGACAAGCGGGGCAGCTTACGAGTTGCCCTCTGGGACGATCAAGAAAACATGCGTTGCAGGTCCAGGAACGCCACAGGCTCGCTCAACCCGGGAGCACGGAAGCTCCCCGCGGTGTCGTCCGGCTCGAAGCGTTGCATGACGCCGAGCACCCGCGTGGCCGTCAGCCCCACGTTCCGCCCGGCCAGCTCCGTGAGGACGATGAAGGACTCCGGGATGGGCGCTTCCCCCAGCAACGCGGGGACCGAGCAGACAGGCCACAGCACCTGATCATGCGGAAAAATACCGGCCACCGGTCCACTCGGCACGGGCAGGACGCAGAAGGCCTCTCCCCGGCTGATGACCTGCGACACCAGGCCCAGGGGGACTCCGAACAGTCGCCCCTGCGACTCGAAGACGAGCGCGCGGTCCGGAGCCGCCTCCGCCCAGTGCACGGGCCGGGCGGCGACCGCCGGCGACATCGAACCCACCCGGTGCGGCAGCGCCTCCGCGATGAGCTCCAGGTACAGCCGCGACTTGTGCAGCACCGAGCCCCTGCTCAGCGGCGCCAGCGAGTCCGCCAGTCCCGGTGGCAGCAGGAAGAACGGCGCGCGGGCCACGTCCGCCACCTCCACCACGGAGCGCACGCGCACCGCCAGGGTGGGACTCACGTCGAGCACCACCACCATGCCCGGGCCTTCCTCGGGCGGCCCGCCCAGCAGCGCGCAGAGGTCCTTCACCTCCAGCACACCCCGCAGGCTGCTGCCGTTGGCGCCCGGCATCGCTACTTCCATGACAGACGTTGCTTCCACGGCGTAACGGGTTTCCCCGGCCTCAACGAGAAGGCAGAGCCGACGGCCGCTTTCGAAGGGGGACACGGGGGCCGACCCTAGCAGCCTTCCATCGGTTGGTGCTAAGCCGATGGGAGATGGCGCGAATCCTCCTCGTCGACGACGAAAAGATCGCCCGCACCCTGTACGGCGACTACCTCACCGCCGTGGGACACGCCGTCACGGCGGTGGGCACGCTACAAGAGGCAAAGGAAGCGCTCGCAGGCGACCGCTTCGACGCGGTGGTGACGGACCTCATCCTCCCCGGTGGCGACGGCATGGAGGTCCTGCGGCACGTGCGGGAACACCACCCGGGCGTGGAGGTGGTGGTCATCACCGGCCTGGAGAAGGTGGACCCCGCCGTGCGCGCCATCAAGAGCGGCGCCGCGGAGTACCTCGTCAAGCCGGTGGCCCCGGAGGCCCTGCAGCACGCCGTGCGCCGCGCGCTCACCACGCGCGACCTGATGCAGGAGAACGCGTCGCTGCGCCGCCACGTGGCCATGCTGGAGGCGGGGCAACGCATCGCCACCACCCTGGACCGCGAGAAGCTGGCCGCGGCCACCGCCAGCGCGCTGCAGAGCATGGCCTCCGCCAGTGCCGTGGTCCTGCTGGAGCGCGACTCCGCCTTCGCGCTGCGGCGCCACGGCACCAGCGGCCTGTCCACCGCGCTGGAAGAGCCGCTCATCGCCGAGCTCATCGAACGCCTGAGCAACGAACGCGGGCCGCGCGAGCTGGACGGCCTGGACGCGCCCTTCCCTCGCGCCGTCTCCTTCCCCGCGCTGGAGGGCGATGCCGTGCTGGGACACGCGGTGCTCTTCTTCGGCGGCACGGGCGCGGAGTGGGCGGGCGAGACGGCCAGCTTCCTGGTGCGCAACTGGGCGCTCGCGCTGCGCAACCTCGGCCGCTTCGCCGCGGTGGAGGACCTGGCGTACGTCGACGACCTCACGCGCCTGTTCAACACCCGCTACCTGCACCTGGTGGTGGACCGCGAGGTCCAGGACGCACTCCAGTCGCAGCGCACCTTCAGCCTGCTGTTCCTGGACCTGGACCACTTCAAATCCATCAACGACACCCATGGCCACCTCGTGGGCTCCAAGGTGCTGGTGGAGGCGGCGCGCGTGGTGAAGGGCTGCGTGAGAGACCACGACGTCGTCGCGCGCTACGGCGGAGACGAATACGTGGTGGTGCTGCGCAATACCGACTCCGGCGGCGCGCTCAAGGTGGCCGAGCGCATCCGGCGCACCATGGAGACGCACAACTTCCTGGCGCGCGAAGGCCTGTCGCTCAAGCTCACCACGTGCATCGGCGTGGCCAGCTTCCCCGAGCACGCCCAGGACAAGGCCACGCTGTTGGACCTGTCGGACCGGGCCATGTACCGCGGCAAGCGGGGCTCGCGGAACGTCGTCTACATGGCGGCGAAGGACCTGGAGGCCCCACCGGCCGAGCGCCGGCAGGCCCACTCCGCATCCTGACGGCTACCGGCGCAGGCTGCCCACGGTGAGGCGCTTCTCCGGGGTGACGTCCGCTGGAGACGGCGCCTCGCCCTCCTTGCCCACGGCCTCCACGGCCTCGTGCGACGCGCCGGAGGTGATGAGCCGGTACTTCTCCACGGCCTCCTTCGCGTGCGCGGCCTGCTCTGGATCCAACCGGGCGATGAGCTCCCAGAAGAGGGCGGCGTGCTCGCGCTCCTCGTCCATGACGTGCCGGAGGATGGCCTTGGCGTCCTCGTTGTCCGTCGCGTCGATATGGGCCGCGTAGAGGTTGATGGCATCCAGCTCCGCCTCGATGTTGAGACGGATGGAGCGGGCCAACTCGGAGTCCGTCATCTTGCGGGGGACCAGCGAGTGGAACGGGTTGGTCTGCGGCATGAAGGCCCTCCCGAGGCCGGTGTCGCGATATCCGGATTTCCGGGCGGTGCGACGAGAACGCGGCAAGCATCCGCGCCGGCACGGTCCGGGTCAACGGATTCCCTCCAGGTGCGTTGCGTACAAGCGGTTGCCTCCGCCATGCTCGTCACATGGAAACACCCGTGCCGCTCGCCCAACTGCTCCAGGCCCTGGAGGCAGGGGACCTGACGGCCGCGCGAACAGCGGCGGCGGCACTGCAACGTGCGGGAGCGCAAACGTCACAGCTGGCGGCGGAGGTGCTGCACGAGCTGCGACAACCGCTGCTCGGCGTGAAGGCCTACGCCCAACTGCTCGCAGAGGACGGCGCCGCCCCCGGGCCCCTGCGCCTGCTGCTGGCCCAGGTGGAGCGGATGGAGCAGATCGTCTCCGACTTCATCCGCCTGTCGAGCGAACGACCGGCGTCTCAACAGCGCCTCTCCCTGGCGGCCCCCATCTGGGCGGCGGCGAAGCACTTCAGCATCAACCCGGACTCCTCGCGCATCTCCCTGGAGGTAGAGGCCCCGGAGGACATCACCATCCAGGGCAACGCGCGCCTCATCGAACAGCTCACCCTGAACCTGCTCAACAACGCGCGCGACGCCATGGCGGGGCGCGGCCGGGTGAAGGTGGTGCTCACGATGGAGGGCCCCTCCCCTGCCCTCTACGTGGCGGACTGGGGGCCGGGCATCCCCGAGGAGCTGCGAGCGCGCATCTTCGAGCCCTACATCACCGCCAACAAGCGAGGCACCGGACTGGGCTTGTCGGTGTGCCAGCGCATCGCCCGCGAGCACCACGCGCGCCTCGAGCTGGCCCCGCAGGGCGTCATCCGCGACGTCCCGCCCCCGGCCACCGTGTTCCGCGTGCTCTTCCCCGCGACGGACGCGCCGCCCACGCAGAAGCACCGGGTCCTGGTGGTGGATGACGAAATCATCATCCGCATGGTCTTCCGCGACCTGATGGGCAAGGAGTGCGAGATCATCGAAGCGGCGAGCGGCGAGGAGGCCCTGGACCTGCTGCAACAGGCGCCGGTGGACCTCATCGTCACCGACAAGAACCTGCCCGGCATGTCCGGCCTGGAGCTGGCGCAGCAGGCGCGGCGGCTGCACACGGACTCGCGCGTCATCCTGATGACGGGCTACCCGTCGCTGGTGACGACGCAGCAGGCGCTGGAGCTGGGCGTGGTGGACTACCTGCTCAAGCCCTTCGACGACATCCGCGAGGTGCGCGCCCTGCTGCGCTCCACGCTGGCCCGGAAGCCCGCCCCCGCGCCGCTGGAGACGGACCCCGCGATGCGCCGGGTGGACGTGCTGGAGGACAACCCGGCGGCGGCGGCGCAAATCACCCACGCCCTGTCCCTGGTGGGACTGGAAGCGCGCATCCTGACGACGACGGAGCTGGCCGCGCTGGAGCCGCCCGCGGGCGTGGTGGTGAGCTGGGACTTCACGCCCGCCTACGGGCGCAAGGCGCTGGAGCTGGGCAAGGCGCTGGCCCAGGGCGCACCCTTCGTGGTGCTGGCCGAGCACCTCACCATGGAGACGGCGCTGGAGTCCCTGCGTGCGGGCGCCGCCGCGTGCCTTCCCAAGCTGATGTCCGACGCGTCGGCGCTCAGCCGAGAGTTGAACCGCGCATTCAAACGAGAGGCCCCATGAGACTCGCGCTCCTGTCCGTCCTGCTGCTGGGTGTTGCTTGCTCCTCCGACAAGCCTCCGATGCAGGGCGGGCCGGACGCGGGCCGTGGCGACGCGGGCACCGGAGCAGACGACGCAGGCACCGGGACAGACGATGCGGGCAGCGGCGACGCGGGTTGCGAGCCGCTGGCCTCGGGTCCGGGCACCCCACTGCTCACCGGGTTGAACACGCCCCGCAGGCTCGCGGCGGACGCAACGGACCTCTACATCGCCGAGTCCCACTCCCTGAATCCGCAGCAGCCCCAGCCGGGCCCCGGGCGGCTCCTCCGGCTGCCACGCGCGGGCGGTGACGCGGTGTCCGTGGCCACGGGCTTCCGGGCGCCGGATGCCATCGCCGTGGTGGCGGACTCCGTCTACGTGCTCGACCTGGACGGGCTGTGGCGGGTGGACAAGGCGACGGGCACGAAGGACGCACGGTCGCTCGATGCCACGGTGAACAACGTCACCATTGGCGGCACGGACGTCCTGCCCACGCGGATGGGCGACCGGGACGTGGTGGTCATCGCGACGTCGCACCGCCGGCTGGTGCGCGTGGACGCCTCGGGCGGCAACCGCCAGGAGCTCTACGCTGGCACGGGCTACACGCAGGTGCGGGGAGCCCGCGTGGTGGGCCAGGACGTGTGGTTCCTGGTCGCCGCGGGAGAGAGCCCCGGCCTCTACAGCGTGCCGCTGGACGGCAGTGCCCCGGCCACGCTGCGCGACGGCACCATCACCGCCGGCACCTCGTTGGAAGTCACGCCCACACACTTCCTGGTCACCGAAGGCGGCGGCGGAAACGGCCGCGTGCTGCGCCTGCCACGCGAGGGCGGCGCGGCGGAGGTCGTGGCCACGGGCCTCCAGGGGCCCGCCTTCCCGGTGGAGCTGAATGGCACGCTCTACTTCAAGGACGTCAGCACCGGCGGCACGGGCTTCCTCCGCCGCGTGAGCACCTGCGCGCCCGGCGCCCTGGAGCCCGTGGGCCCAGAGGGCGTGGGGCCCGGGGGCCTGCTGGTGGACGGCGACACCCTGCTCTACACGTCGCAGGAGAGCGGCACCGGCGGCGTCGTGGGCCGCGTGCCCTGAGCGCCAGGACGTCCCCGCTGAAACGACAACGGCCCCGGCGCCTCCTGACGAGGCATCCGGGGCCGTTGACTGCCGAGGCCCAGACGGCCCGGGACTCATGTCCCGAGCCCTCCGGAGCGGCTCAGTAGTCCATGTCGTCGCCGCCGTAGTCCGGCATGCCGGCGCCAGCGCCGCCGCCCTTGGCCTTGCCCTTCGGGCGCTCGGCGACCATGGCCTCGGTGGTCAGCAGCAGCGAGGCGACGGAGGCGGCGTTCTGCAGCGCGGTGCGCTCCACCTTCGTCGGGTCGATGACGCCGGCCTTCTCCAGGTCCTCGTAGACCTCCGTGCGGGCGTTGTAGCCGAACGCGCCGGTGCCCTCGCGGACCTTGTTGATGACCACGGCGCCCTCGACGCCGGCGTTGCTGGCAATCTTCCGCAGCGGCTCCTGGAGCGCACGGCGGATGATGGCCACGCCGAAGTCCTGCTCACCGCCCGGCTTCAGCTTCTCCAGCGCGGGCAGCGCGCGGAGGTAGGCCACGCCGCCGCCAGGGACGATGCCCTCTTCGACGGCCGCGCGAGTCGCGTGCAGCGCGTCCTCGACGCGGGCCTTCTTCTCCTTCATCTCCGTCTCGGTGGCCGCACCGACGTTGATGACGGCCACGCCGCCCACCAGCTTCGCCAGACGCTCCTGGAGCTTCTCGCGGTCGTAGTCGCTGGTGACGGAGTCAATCTGCGTGCGGATGAGCTTGATGCGGCCCTCGATGGCCGCCTTCGTGCCCACGCCGTCCACGATGGTGGTGTTGTCCTTGTCCACCGTGGCGCGCTTGGAGCGGCCCAGGTCGGTCAGCGCCAGCGTCTCGAACTTGTGGCCCAGGTCCTCGCTGACCACCGTGCCGCCGGTGAGGACGGCGATGTCCTGCAGCATCTCCTTGCGGCGGTCACCAAAGCCGGGGGCCTTCACCGCGCACACGTTCAGCACGCCGCGGATCTTGTTGACCACCAGGGTGGCCAGGGCCTCGCCCTCGATGTCGTCGGCGATGATGAGCAGCGGCTTGCCGGAGCGGGCCACCTGCTCGAGCAGCGGAATCATGTCCTGCATCGACGAGACCTTCTTCTCGCTGATGAGGATGTAGGGGTCGTCCAGGACGGCCTCCATCCGCTCGCGGTTGGTCACGAAGTACGGGGACACGTAGCCGCGGTCGAACTGCATGCCCTCGACCACGTCGAGCGTCGTCTCGAGGCCCTTCGCCTCCTCGACGGTGATGACGCCCTCCTTGCCGACCTTCTCCATCGCGTCCGCGATGATGGCGCCGATGGTCTCATCGCCGTTGGCAGAGATGGTCCCCACCTGGGTGATGGCCTTCTTGTCGGCGGTGGGCTTGGACAGGCTCTTCAGCTCGCCCACGACGACCTCGACGGCCTTGTCGATGCCGCGCTTGAGGTCCATCGGGCTGTGGCCGGCGGCCACCAGCTTGAGGCCCTCCTCATAGATGGCGCGCGCCAGCACCGTGGCGGTGGTGGTGCCGTCGCCGGCCTTGTCGGAGGTCTTGGACGCGACCTCCTTCACCATCTGCGCGCCCATGTTCTCGAACTTGTTCTCGAGGTCGATCTCCTTGGCGACGGTGACGCCGTCCTTGGTGATCGTGGGGGAGCCGAAGCTCTTCTCGATGACCACGTTGCGGCCCTTGGGGCCGAGGGTCACCGCGACCGCGTCCGACAGGGTGCGGACGCCGCGCAGGATGGCCTCACGCGCGGACTGATGGAAGAAAATTTCCTTCGCTGCCATCGCAACCTCCTGAATTTACTGGGGGATTTTACTGGTACGACACGGGCCGTTAGCACTCGGCCATGGCGAGCGCCAACATAAGGGCCGCCTGAACGATGTCAACCAGGAAGGGTGGGCGTGTAGGCGAGCGGACGGCTCAAAGCACCCTGCCGGGAGGGGCGCCGTGGGCTATTGCGCGAAGCGGACCAGGGTGAGCAGTTGGCCCATGTCCAGGGGCTTGTGGAGCGTCAGGGCCACGCCCTTGCGCAGGCCGCGGTCCGTCACCGAGCCATCCTCGCTGCCCGTCATCAGCAGCACCGGGACGCTCTGGAAGCGGGGGTCCGCCTTGAGCATCTCCGTGAACTGGATGCCGTCCATATGGGGCATCACGTAGTCGGTGATGACCATGCTGACCTGGTTGCGCTCCAGCACGTCGAGCGCCTGGAGCGCGTCGGACGCCGAGTAGACCGTGAACCCATGCATCTCCAAGAAGCGAGAGAGCATCGTGCAGAGTTCGAGATCGTCGTCGACGACAAGGATGTTCACGGGACTGAGCGCCGCACCAGGACGGGCCACGGAACGTAGCAGCCGTGCGCGGCGTTGACAACGAAGTGCGCGGCTTCATATGTCGCGGCCCCATGGGGACGCGGACGTCGAAGCGAACGGGGGTGAGCGGGATGGAGGCGCTGGACGCGGCAGCGGAGGCCTTTGAGATGGGCGACTTCGAGGCGGCCCTGGCCGCCGTCGACCGCGGCCTGGCCCAGGCCCCGGACTCGGTGGACGCCCTGCACCTGCGCGCCGCCGCCCTGGTGGAGCTGGGCCGCCTGGAGGAAGCCGGCCGGGCCTTCGGCGCCGCGCTGAGGGTGTCCCCGGACGACCTGGAGGTGCTCCTGGGCACCGTGGACTGCCTCATCTGCCGCGCGGGCGAGGACCGGGAGGCCGTGGAGGAAGGCCTGGGCTTCTGCGCGAAGGGCAAGCGCCTGGCGCAGAAGGCCGGCGACGTGGAGCTGCTCTACGAGTTCCTCCTCCTGGAGGGCATGGGCCTGAACCAGGTGGGCGAGTGCCGCGCGGCCCTGGCGAGCCTGGACGCGGCGCTGGGGCACATGCCGCGCTCGGTGGACGCGCAGTTGGAGCGGGGCATCGCCCTGTTCGAGCTGTGCCGCTTCGACGACGCGAAGGGCGCCTTCGACAAGGTGCTGAAGGACACGCCTGACGAGGCCTGGGCTCACCAGTACCTGGGGCTGATGGCGGAGCGCCGGGGCGACGAGAAGGAGGCCCAGCGCCGCTTCGCCAAGGCCCAGGCGCTGGTGCCGACGGAGTTCTTCCCGCCGGTGGAGCTGGGCGAGGCCGAGTTCGACCGCGCGGTGGAGGCCGCGGTGCAGTCCCTGCCCGGCCACGCGAAGCAGTACCTGGACAACGTCACCATCGCGGTGGAGGACCTGCCGGCGGACGAGGACCTGCTGGGTGAGGACCCTCCCCTGTCACCGAGCATCCTCGGGGTGTTCCGCGGCCTGGCGGTGGGCGAGCGCAGCGTGACGAACGCGTTCGACCACGTCCCCGCGTCCATCGTGCTGTACCAGAAGAACCTGGAGCGCTTCGCCCGCACCCGCGAGGAGCTCATCGAGCAGATTGGCATCACCGTCATGCACGAGGTCGGTCACCTCATGGGACTGGATGAGGATGACCTGTGGCAGCGAGGGCTGGACTGAGCGCCGCGAGCGTCTGGCGGATGCCGTCGCGGTACGGCGTCTTCCGGATGTCGCCGAGCAGCGCCCGCAGCGCCGAGTCGTCCATGATGACGGGCGAGGTGTGCAGGTAGTGCATCTCTCCCAGCTCGCGCATGAACGGGCTGAAGAGGCCGATGAGGCGCACCATCCCCGGCCCCAGCACCGAGTACTTCGCGGGGTGGCCGGCCTGGGCGTAGATGTCCTCCACCAGGGCCGCCTGGGAGGTGACGCCCGCGCCCCCGAGGTTCCAGAAGCGGCCGTAGGCGCCCGGATGGTCCATGAGCGCCGTCACCGTGGGCCCCACGTCGGGCACAAAGACGAACTCATGGGGCGTGTCGATGGGGCCGATGAGCTGGGCGCGCTTGCCCTGTGAGGCGGCGACGAAGGCGCGATGGAGGAAGCTGTTCTCCACGCCCGGGCCGTAGAAGTCCGGCAGGCGGAGGATCGTGACTTGGATGGAGCCCGCCTTGTCCGCCGCGAGCAGCAGGTCCTCCTGGGCCTTGCGCAAGCGGCCCTTGTTGGTGTGCGGCACGCGGGGGTGGGACTCGTGGACGACGTCCGTGCGAGGCCGGCCGTAGGGGTACACGCTGGCGATGAAGACGATGCGCTCCACGCCCTCGGCGATGGCGGCGTCGAGCGTGCGATTCATCAGCACGGGGTGGAGGTGGAACTGCCAGTAGGGAACGCCCACCAGATAGATGAGCGTCTGGACGCCCCGGGCTGCGGCCTGGATGGAGGCCATGTCGTCGGGATTCCAGGTGACGATCTCCGCCTGCGGGTCCGCCCCGAACTCCCGCTGGAGTCCCTCTCGGGAGCGCCCCACCACGCGGTAGCCCCGCCCCTGCCCCCGCAGCGCCTGCGCGATGCTGTGTCCGACGACGCCCGAGGCGCCGAACAACGCAACCGTGCCCATGTCCTGTTCCCTCTTCCGAACGGCGAGTGGTTTATGAACACCGTTCATGAACGCCGTTCATCTACTGCTGGGCGTTCAGTGGGTCAAGGCCTACACTGGGAACATGGGGATTGCGGAGCGGAAGGAGCGACAGCGAGCGGAGCTGCGCGAGCAGATTCTGCGAGTCGCCCGGGACATCGTGGTGAAGGAGGGCTTCCCTGCCCTCTCGATGCGCAAGCTGGCGGAGGCGGTGGAGTACGCGCCGGCGACGCTCTACCTCCACTTCGAGAACCGGGAGGCCATCGCGAAGGAGCTGTGCGTGCGCGGCTTCCAGGACCTGCTGGCCATGCTGGAGCCCGCGACCCAGGTGGAGGACCCGCTGGAGCGGTTGCCCAAGCTGGCGGAGGCCTACGTCCGATTTGGCCTGGAGCACCCGGAGACGTACCGGATGATCTTCATGGAGGACCCGAAGCTCTCCACGGCGTTGTTCGGGGACCATCCGGAGGGCCCGGGCCCGAGGTCCTTCGGGGTCCTGGTGCAGGTGTTCGTGGACCTGGTGGCGGCCGGGAGGCTGGAGGAGGGCACGAAGCCGGAGCAACTCGCGGAGGTGCTGTGGGCGGGGGTCCACGGCATTGTGAGCTTGAGGCTCACGTGCACCGGTTTTCCGGGTTCGCCTGCGGAGGAGCTCACGCAGGTGATGGTGTCCACGCTGGTGCAGGGCTTGCCCGGGCTGACGACGGAACCGGCGCCGACAAAGGCCCGGTAGCGCTGAGTTGACGGGGTCTGGAGGGTCCGGCGTAATCGCAGACGGTAGGGCCTCCGGACCTGGTGGCCGGCCCGGTCTTCAAAACCGGTGAGGGGCGCTGAGAGGCGTCCCTGGCGAGTTCGATTCCCGTGCCCTACCGCCGACTTGCATCCATACCAACACCTTTAAAAGCAATAAACCAATCGTAACCGTTCACCGACTCATGCTGCGTGCGCAGGCTAAGAGGCCTCCGCAAGGGAAAGCAGCGAGGGGGCGGCAGGCTCCGGCGGTGCGTGCGCAACGTGTCCGTGAGGAAGTCCAGCACGCCCCGCTCTTGCAGCTTGAGCGTGGTGACTGCGGTGAAGATGCGCTCGACGAAGCAGCTGCCCTCGGGTCCTTGTGTCCCGAATGACGTCTTGCGGTACATGACGGCGTGGCGGATGCACTGCTCGCCGAAATTATTCGTCGGCTCGATGCCGCCAAGCACGATGGCCTCGGCCCTGATTGCGCCCCTCCCCCCATCCCGTCTCGTCCGCGTGGGACTTGCCGGCCGCCTGCACGTACAGGCGGGCCTCGGCCACCGCTGGGGCCAGCGCGTCCGTCATCTCCCCTTCGAGATTCACCACGCTGCCCACCGACAAGTCCACGCCCAGCATGTCCGAGAGGGCGTCCTTCACCAGCCGTTTGGACAGCCGGTACGTGCCTACCAGCAGACGGGCCAGCGCCCCAACCTGTCTCCGAACGCGCTGCGGGCATACGCGGGTACCGGCTGGCACGCCAGCGTGCCGCATGCGGAGCACTCCAAGGCGTGGCTGCGGTACTCGGTGACGACGGCCGACAGTGGCGGCACCTCGACCACCTGGTGGCGGCGCGGCTCGCAATCTCTGCCCACCAGCCGCTACCCGCAGCCTTTGCACTCCTGGGGCACCAACTCGATGACGTGCTGCACGGCTTCGGGCGGCAGGAGACTTCGTTCATGCTTCTTGTGTCCCGGCTGGCCACCGGGGCTGCGGCCCGTGGGCTTCTTCGCCGGGCGCGGCGTGCCGGGAGCGTCCGCGGAGGGCGGCTTCGAGGAGTTGCTCGAATTCTGGCTCAGCCGCGCCTCCAATTCCGCCACGCGCGCCGTGAGAGCCTCTACCTTCGCCATCAACTCGACGATGACTGCGTCGCGCGCGGCCACCTGCGCTTCCAACTCCGCGATGCGCGCATCCTTGGGGTCGAGTTCCGCCACGAGTGGCGGTGTGTCACGCCACAACCACCACCGTCCCGCCCACCGTCCGCTGCCCGGCCGTCTCTTCAAGCAGGCACCAACCGGTGAACGGTTACAATTATTGTAGGAGCAGACTGCCCGATGCCGACTGTCTCACTCATGTTGGCAGATTGGGAACGCTAGAGGATGTCGTGGTCTTGCGCCCTTTCTTGGCCACCTCGGCCTCCCACTTCTTCTCTGTTTCCATAGCCACCGCATCAACCGCTATCTGGAGTTCAGGGAGGCGCCACTTGCCGCCGGGTACGCCGTTCTCAAACTCCTTCCTCACACCGGGCTTCGTCAGGAGGTGCCTAATCACGGCAGCGAACATAGGCTTCGTAGCGAGGTGCAATTCCAGCGCGTCCTCAATGAACCCGACCCACCAGACTTCTATCCTTTCCTTTTGATCAGGCTCCACAGCGAGTTCTGCTTGGAGGATTTGGTTGTAGAGCCCAGCGAGGTAGGCCCATTGAGAGGAGAACCGAGCGTAGAACGCGGCATACGCGCCTGCGAAGACCGCTCCAGCCCATGGTGCGGTGTCGTGGAGGTCTCCAAGGAACCCGCGAAGACTCAGGGTGCCCCATACGCTCTCTGGGTCAGTGACTACCTTCAACGGAAACGCCACCAAATACACCAGGAAGGTGACCCACAGGCTCCTCTTAAGCACAACCGTCCCACCATTGGCCTTCTTGTCGAGGAAGAACTCGCCGGAAAGAAATCTCATCACCGCCACGTGACGACCCCCGTTGTCAGTAGTTGCCGCGCGACGGTACGTGCCGAGCCTGTAGCACTGCAACTACTCCGTCGGCAGCAAGCCCGGCCTCCCATAGCTGAGAGCGGACGACGTACATGGTGTTCTTCCATAGGCCGGTTTCCCGAGGCGTATCGTCCACATTGGCGCCCTTCTCCAAGCTGCGCTTCTCCCCTGCGGTGGCCTCCCCTCCTTCTCAGGAGACAGGTCCGCATGTGTAGTTCCCCGGCCGCTTGCGCTGTCTGCCATGGTTATTGCCTGGCACCGGGTGAAGTCGGCATCCTCGTCCATGCCGCGCTGCGGCGCACGCCGCACTATGCAAGCGTTCAGAGGCAGCCGCTGGGGTAGCGTTTCATCGTATTCGTCCACGAATTCCGAGCCTCCAGCCGGGCTGGCCAACTCGTCCGTCCGTGCTCGCGCCACGTCATCCATGCGGTGCGGTGGCTCGGCTCGGCGGCTACCCGCGCGCCCGCCCATGTGTTTAATGATGGGCCATGGCCGCTCCCACTCCGCTCGAACCACCCATCATGTCCCGGCACGAACTGCTGCCCCTTCAGCAGCTAAAGTGGGAAGTCTTCGAGAGCTTCTGCTGCGAGTTGCTCACGCTCCTCAAGCCGGACTTCACGTTCGAGCACTACGGCAAGCAGGGCGACAAGCAGCGCGGCATCGACCTGATCGGGAGGGGCGAGGATGGCAGCCTGCGGGTTGCTCAATGCAAGAAGGTGGACCGTTTCGCCCCAGCGGATGCCAGAGCAGTGGTGGCGGCCATGGCCTTCCAGGCCGACAAGTACCTCCTCCTCATGAGCAGCGAGGCCACGACGGGGGTCCGGGATGTCATCCTCAATACCCCCTACTGGGAACTCTGGGACGTGAGGGACATCTCCCGGCGGGCTCGCCGCCTGCCGCCCGAGACGGCCCAGCAGCTCGTCGAGAACTACTTCGGCCTCGCTTGGTGCGAGGTTTTCCTGGGACACATGGGAAGCGCAGGACTGCTCACTCCCGAGGAGTACTTCGCCCGGCTGCTCGACGAGACGCAGCTATTCCACCAAGCGTGGCCCCTGATGGGCCAGGAGAAACTTTTGGACGAACTCGATGGGCTCCTGGGCGGGACCTATGACGCCGCGCTGCTGTGTGGCAGGGGCGGCATCGGTAAGACCAAACTGCTCTACGAGTGGTCCAAACGGGCGCGCTCGTGCACCCCGGAGACACATATCCTCTTCTTCGAACCCCATCTCGTGGAGAACGGGGCACTCGCCACCGGGCTCCCAGCGGGTCCCTGCGTGCTCGTGGTGGATGATGCCCATGCTGCGGGGAATCTCGACCCGCTGCTGGCACTAGTCCACAGCCGTCCGAGACTCAAGGTCCTCCTGACCTGCCGGCCTCAGGCCGACGGCGAGCTGCGCTCGCGGCTGTACAGGGCGGACTTCGACTTGCGCAAGACCCTGCACCTGGAGGTTCCTCAACTGTCGGAAGCGGAGGTGCTCGCGCTGGCGCAGCAGGGGCTGGGTGAGGAGCGAAGCCATCTCGCCGGAAGGCTCGCGGCCATCACCGTGGACAGCCCGCTCGCGACAGTCGTGGGGGCAAGGCTCATCTCGGAGCGGGGACTCGATCCACGCCTGTTGTCGAGCGACAAGGACTTCAAGGCACAACTGTTCCGGCGCTTCGAGGAGATCATCCTCGGGGAAGTGAGCGCCAGGGTGGAACCCCGCTTCTGCCGACAGTTGCTCCAACTGCTCTCGGCCCTCTCGCCTTTCGACCTGGAGGACGCCTTTCTCCCCAAGCAGGCCTGGGAGTTCCTGGGGGCCGACGAAGAGACCTTCCGGAAGGCGCTCGACGCCCTGGTCGAGGCAGGCGCACTGCTGCGCACCGGCAATCACCTGCGCATCACGCCGGATCTACTCTCCGAGCACCTCTTCCAGGAGGCTTGTGTCACCCTGGGCCAGTCAACGGGCTACGCCGAGAAGGTCTTCGAGCAATTCGCGGGCATCTGCCCCGAGACGCTCGCGTCCAACCTGGCGGTACTGGGCTGGCGGCTGCGCGAAACGAGAGAGGAGCCACCCGGCTTCCTCAAAGGCCCTTGGGGACGGACCAAACACATTCTCCAGACCGGGGCGAACCATGACCGCCGGTTCGCGCTCCGGCTGGTCATCGCGGCTGCCTACCACGAGCCCCGGCGGGCGCTGGAATGCGTAGAGGCGCTGCTCCATGCGCTCTACGCCCAGAGAACCGAAACCACGCAGCCCCTTCCACCCGAGATCCAGGAGCAGGCCTTCACCGTGCTCTGGCTCGTCCTGGAAGCCTCGGAGCCCCCGGTAGCGCACCGCTGTCTGGATTTGATGTGGCAGGTGGGCCGGGACGATCCGCGCCCCCTGGGATGGGAGCAGATGACCGACCATGGAGTGGTGGTGCTCTCCCGGATCGCCCGCTACCACCCCCATAAGTCCGACGCCCGGTATGGCCTCGTTCTGGATGCCTTCGAGCGTTGGCTGGAGGAGCCGGATGCCCTTGAGCATCCGCACACGCCCCTGCCGATCCTCGATGCCCTCCTCCGGAAGCAGATAAACCTCGTCCTCAAGGAAGGGGATCGAGGCATGTCCGAGTCCTTCTTCGCCGATGCAGCGCAGATGGGTTCCATCCGCGGGCGGGCGCTGGCGCTCGTGGGACGATGTGCCCGCGCTGGCAGTCCGCGTGCCGTCCAGGCGGCTGCGGACTGCCTGGGCCAAGCCTTGCGCCATCCCAGATCTATGCACGCTGAGGATCCTCAAGGGACCGGGCAGTGGATCCCCGAACAGCTCCAAATTATCGAACTGCTTGAGCAGCTCGCGTCCGAGCTCCCAGAGCCATTGTGCCATCAACTTCTCGTCAATGCGCTATACCCGGCCATCATCGAGAAGATGGAGCCGCGCGTCTTCGCACGGGCGCTCGCCTTCATCTCGTCCGTCCCGGATGTCTTCGAACTGAGGCTGGTGCGTGCCTTGAAACACAACTCGCTAGTGGACTCCCGGCTCGACACCGTCGATGAGGTGTCCGTCCGCTGGCCTCCGACGAAGGACCTCCTGCCGGGTATCGAGAAAGAGTTTCGCGAGAGATTTCCGGACCCGGCAGCGGGGTATGCGCATCTCCAGGAGCGCATCTCGACCATCGCACAGTTCAAGCGGGGTTCAGCCTCACCGGGGGATTTCCTGAAGACAATCGCCCAGGCCAATCCCTTGTACGCGCAGTGCTTCTGCGAGCACGCCCTCGCGCAGGAGTCGACGTCGCTGGATGACTTCCTTCCCGGAATGCTCGGCGTGCTCAGGGAACAATCGTTTCGCTGGTTCCTGCCCACGCTCCGGCGGCTGGTAGCGTCCGGGGCACCTCGCCTGCGCGACCTGGCCGCCAGGAGCTATGCGTCCGTCGGCATGGCGGCGATGGCGTCCAACGAGGTACTGAAGCTCGAAGACGAGGAATTGCGCACGTTGCGCATGCTGATAGCTGACGAGCAACTGGAGACCCGGAGCGCCGCGGTCTTCTGGCTCTACGTCCTTGAGCCCGCGAGAGATTCCTGGCTCGTCGAAGCGCTGGCGGAACTCGACATCAAAGCGGACACGGCCCTGGCGAGCAATCTATGCCGCGTCCTGAAGACCCTGCATGCCAGGAACGGTATTCCTCCCGAGCATCTGGACATGTTTCTTAGCAAGCTCCTCCCCATCCGAAGCTTGCCCTTGGGCTCCATCCAACAGTTCCTGGCCGATGTCTCGGCTGGGCGGGCGGCACCCCAGGTATTCGAATTCGTGCTCTCCCGCATCCAGCACCTGGAGACGGGCACGCCGGCGGACTTCGAGCCCTTCCCGCAGGAGCGAGATCCCGACTTCCCGCGCCTGCTCGGGAGCGACGAGCACGCCACGTCACATCTCCAGGCCGTGCTCGCCAAATACCCAGGAGCCACAGTCGCCCAGCGCCGGTGGCTCGCGATGCTGTTCAACGCGCTCTCGTCCGACTGCGGCTCCTCGGAGAGCATCGCCCTACTCCAGGAACAGGCTCGCACGGGTGACGCGAGCACCCTGGATGCCGTGGCTTCGGTGCTCAGTCATGCCCCCGTCGATTTCGTTCTCGACAAGTTCGAACTCACCCGCCGTCTCGTCGAGCGATCCAGCACGCTCGGAGAGACGTGCGCCCGGGACTTTATGCACCGGCTGTTACGGCGAGCCGCGCTGGGAGCCAGAGAGGGAGACGGGAGAACTTCCGTGCCCCAAGGGGAACAGCGTCTGGAACGAGCCCTGCGCTGCCGGATCGGACTCCCCCTGGGCTCCCGCGCCTACCCCTTCTATGCGAGGCTCTGCGAGAAGCTCGAGGAGTTGCAGCCACCAAGAAACTGGCCCTCACGAGCATCATGAACGACACCCGCGTGCGACTGGTCTCGTAGAAAAGCCTTCCGCCGGCGGGCGTCGTTGCGGCACCCGTCTTTTTTCTACGCCGGCAAAGCTCTCCTGAGCTCCCGCTCAATCGCTGCGAGGTAGGCGTTCGGATTGGCCCGGAATCGACGGCCCAAGATTCGCGCGTGTTGCCGTCTTCGAAGGGAGGCACGCAGATTCCTCCACGCGATGATGTCTTTGGGGGCCAGTTCCGCGCCGGCAGTGGGGGCAAGTCGGGTCGCCACTGCGGCGACGACTCGCACCTGTCCGCGCACCACCAGGCCCTCGCTTCCGCGGCGCCGGCCCGAGGCCCGGCGCTCGTGGTAGCGGCAACTGCCAAACAGGTGCTCCAAGTCATTGTCCGTGCGAGGCAGGCCGGGTACGTCGTAGCAATGGAAGAGGCCGAGCCAATAGCGACGCGTCTCCAGGAGGAAATGGGCCAGCGCCGCGCGGTGGGGGGCGCGGGTGCGTCGCACGGCATCCTCCAGTGCGCCGACAAGGCCGGCCATGCGCCTTTTGACGTGACAGCCTTTCTCGCCGGAGGCATTGGTGAGGAATTCGGCGACTCGCTCTACCCACCGGAAGGCCGCCTTCAATGGTGGCCACATCCTCGCCGTCTGCATCAGACCGCGCCTCAATAGCAGGCGCAGCCGATTCATTTCTCTGGCGCGCGCCCCCCTTTTTCTGCCCGGCGGAGACTCGCTTCAATCGCTCGCAGTCGCCGGTGCAACTCCAAGCCGGAGGGCTTCAGGGGCGGGCGCCTGTCGTCCGTCAAGGCGCTGCGCACCGCGGCGCAGTAGCCACGGACGGCCTGTGCTTGGGCGTCCTGGCGCCCTTCGACGGCGCGCTCGATAACCCGCACTCCTCGCACATGACTCTTCAGCAGCTTCTTGGCGTGCCGGTCCGCTTCGTAGAGGGGGCGGGCCGCTTCACGCAGGTAGTGGAAGTGGCAGAGTTGGTGAGGCACCCCAGGCAGCGCCGAGGCCACCGCGTTGCGGATGGAGCGCTGGCCATCCGAGACGACTCCGGCAATGGGCACCGCCAGCGCCGCATGCACCTCCTGGAGCAGCGGGACCAACTCCGCCTCGCCACTGCCCAGCAAGCTACGGGCTGCCAGCACCTCGCCGGAGAGGCAGTCGCGCACCACCCACAACACCTCATGGCCCACCTCGGGCTGTAAGCCGTCCATGGCCAACACCACCCGGCCCTGTTGACGTGTCACCTGCTGCAGTCGCCGGCTGTCTGTCATTCGCAGTGCCAGCAACTCATCGTACCGGTCGAGTTGGTTGGTGACACTGCGCTCGGAAATGGAGACGCCCCGTGCGCGAAGAACTGCATGGATTTCCGGGACGCTGCGGTGCTCGTGGTAGCGCAGTGCCCCAATCAAGGCGATGACGTCCAGGCCGAACTCATGGTCCGGCAGCGCCCACCGGCCCTCTTCTTCGGCACGCACGGGCTTCAAGTACAACGGGCAACCCTTCCGGTGGCACACTCGCACCTGCACCTTAAGGGCGACCACCGCCTCCAGCGTCAGCACGTTCCGCCGTGCCCGGTAGTCCGCTGGGGCGGGCCCTCCGCACGCGGAGCACCGCCGTCGATGGTTCTCTGTCAAGGCTCGGCCAATCAGGTCGCTGTTCGGTTCGGCCAATCAGGTCCGGACGTGAAGCGCCCAGGAATCGGGGCGGAGTGGTCCGAGCGGGTTCGGCCAAACCGGTCCGGCAGGGGCTCCGCTGGGTGTCAGCGTGCGATGGTCTCGACCTGGGCCGCGCGCGGTGCGCGGGTGCGCTTGGCGGGCGGTGGGTTGCGGTAGCTGTCGCCCTCGATGGTGAGGACATGGGCGTGGTGCAGCAGCCTGTCCATCGCGGCGCTGGCCAGCAGTGCGTCACCAAATAGCGGCGGCCACTCCTCCAGGGCGCGATTGGAGGTGATGCAAGTGGCCGCGCGCTCGTAGCGACGGCGGACAATCTCGTACAGGTCGATGCCCTCCTCGCCCGTGAGTGGCCGCAGTCCCAGGTCGTCGATGATGAGCAGGGTTGGAGTGGTGAAGCGCAGGAGGCGTCGCTCGTAGCTGTTGTCAGCGCGTGAGGCTCGCAACTGCGTGAGCATGTCGTGGGCGCTCACGTAGAGGACGGCGTGGCCGGCGCGACAGGCACGCTGGCCCAGCGCCTGGGCGAGGTGACTCTTGCCGACGCCCGCCGGGCCCACCACCAGCACGTTCTCGTGCCGCTCGACAAAGGCGCAGGTGCCCAGCTCCAACACCTTGGTACGAGGGACGGAGGTGTTGAAGGAGAAGTCGAAGTCCTCCAGGGTGCTGGGCCGCTCGAAGGCGGCACGGCGCATGCGCACGTCCAACTGCTTGCCGTCGCGCCGCTCCACCTCGTCGGCGAGCAGTCGGTAGAGGAATTCCGTCAGCGACAGGTTTGCGTCGGCCGCCTCGCGGCAGCGCACCTCGAGGGACTGCAGCAGCCCGGACAGGCGCAGCTTCTTCAGCACGGGGACGAGTTCGTCATAAGCACTCATGCGGGGGACACTCCTTGAGCGGGGTGGGACTGCGGGGCAAGCGAGGGGGAGCGCTAACGCAGCAGCAGCGTGCGCACGTCGCGCGCATAGCGGGGAGCTGGCGGCGTAGCGGTGGCGGTGGGCGTGGCGAGGGCCAGGTGCCCGTCCTGGGGCAACGGCTGCAAGTCCAGGCCGCGGCGCAGGATGTCCTTGAGGCCCTGGTAGCGCAGGTTGCCGAAGTGCAGCGCCCGGCGGCACGCGGCCTCGGCTCGCTCGCGCGGGAAGCCCTCCAGGTGCACCACCATGGCCTGCACGCAGCGCAGTTGGCTGAGGACGTCATCCGCGTCGAAGACGGCGCGCACGTACGCCTCGGTGTGAGGGCCCAGCCGTGCCGCCCGCGTCTCCCAGTGGCTGCGGCTGCGGTGGCGCAGGGCCGCGCGCGCCTCGGGCAGGTGGGCCTCCACGGTGCTGCGGTGGCCCTCGCCGCGCAGCGGGTGGGTGGCCACGCGCTCGTCCTGGGCGTACACGCGCACGTCATGGGCCGTGACGCACAGCCAGACGCGCTGGCCGATGAGACGCCACGGCACCGAGTACAGCCGTCGGCCGTACATGACGTGAGCGTCGCGGTGTACGCGGGCCTCGTGCCACACCTCGGGCGCCCACGCGGCCGCCGGCAGCGCGCGCAGCGCCGAGGCTTCGGCCTGCTGGAAGAGGAGGCGCGGCTGGCGCCCCGTCGTGCCGTGCACGCGCACCGACGCCACGTCGCGTAGCCAGCGCTGCAGGGCGGCCTCGCACTCGCGCGCGTCCTCTCCGGCCCTCCCGGCGAAGAAGTTGCCCTTCACGTAGCGCACGCCCGCCTCCACCTTGCCCTTCTTCTCGGGGGCGCGGGGTGGGGCCGGGTCGACGATGAAGGCGTAGTGGCGCGCCAGCGCGCGGTAGCTGCGCTGTAGGGCCCTCTCTGCGTCCACCCCGAAGGCAGCGCGCACCACCGCCGCTTTGAGGTTGTCGGGCACGATGCAATGGGGCACGCCACCGAAGTACGCGAAGGCGGCCTCGTGACAGCGCAGCCACGTCTCCACGCGCTGGTCGAACACCAGCGTGGCGAAGAGGTGGCGGCTGTAGCCGAGCACCATGACGAACACCCAGGCGCGCCGCAGCGCCCCCGTGTCCGCGTCGTACAGCCGGCCCACTTCACCGAAGTCCACCTGCGCAACTTCGCCTGGGGCCGTCTCCACAGGAATTGCGACGTCCTCTTCACTCACGCCCTGGGCCCGACGCACGCTGCCCACCATACGTTTGACCGCCGAGAGGCTGCCTGCCGGCACCCCTGCCTCCATCTGCAGCCGGGTGAAGATGGCCTGCGGCTGCAGGCCCTTGGCCACCCACGATTCCACCTGGGCCCGGTGCGCCTCCAGGCTGGACGTCTGCTGGGGCACTGGCGGGGCTGCGGGCCGCGCCGCCAGCACCGCGGCCTTGAGCACCTCGAGCTCGGGCAGCCCCTGCACGTCGCCCTGCAGCAGCCCCGCCGCCTCCAGCACGCGCCGGTAGCTGCGCTCCACGTCCACGCCCATGCGCAGCACCCGGGCCACTTGCCTCGCGGGTGTGCCCAGGCGGTGCAACCGCACCAACTCCTGCAGCCGGTCCATTTCCACTCTCCGGTTACTCACGCCACTTCCCTTTCCAAGGGAAGTCAGCGTGGCCTGTCGGCGAGACACCCGAGTGGACCGGTTTGGCCGAACCGGTGCGGACCGGTTTGGCCGAACTCACCCAGACCGGGTTCGCCGAACTCCGGAGGACCTGTTACGCCGAGCTACGACACCCAACTCCTCACCCTCAAGCCCCTGGGCCATCACCAGCACGCGCAGCTTCTCCTCGGGCGTCCACTTCTGCGGGGCAGTGGGCTTCTTCTCCTCGGGCGGCGGCGTCATCGCCGCTACCCTACGCGCCTCGCGCAACCACTGCGACAGCGTCGGCTGCGAGACTCCCACCTGACGGGAAAGCGCCGCAGCGCTCACCGCGCCTGGCCCCACCATCCGTTTCACCATCTCCGCCTTGAATGCATCCGTGTACGACACAGCTACCTGCCTGTACTCGCCCCCGGGGGTGGTCAGCTCGGCCGGTCAGCCGAGGCG
>NZ_FNAJ01000006.1:369567-371875 GCF_900101905.1 Myxococcus virescens
GGGGATGGCGAAACCACGTGGTCGCGCTGAACGAGTCCGGTTCATTCATGCGCGCTGGCCACCGCGGTTCCATGTGGTGGAGGAAGAGGCGTTGGTGCGTGGCTGCGCGAAGTGGGTGCGGCTTGCACATGCGCGATGCCCCTCGTGGTTCCACGTGGAACAGGGGACGGCACAAGCGCGTGGTCGTGCTGAACGAGTTCGACTCGCCCATGCGGAGAAGGAGGATGTGTTGGCGCATGGCCGCGCTGAGCGGGTGCGGCTCGCCCATGCGCGATGCCCGTTGCCGTCCATGTGGTGCGGGAACTGGAAGTGCGCGGCGCGGTCTGATGCGTGCGCAGTTCTTCTGCCTGACCGTTCCACGTGGAACAGGGAGACGGCCTGAACTCATCGAAATGGGCACATCGCTGGGATGCGCGAACGCTGGAGGTCCCTGCGCTGAGCCCATTGCTCGTTCCACGTGGAACATGGCCGGGGCTGTGAGCACATCAGCGCGGAGAACAGGCGCCGTTCGCTCATGTGCTCGAGTCATCCTTCGTTCCACGTGGAACACGGAGGCCATGAGTGAGTGGCCTCCGTGCCCGTGGTGGCGTGAACACGCGCAGCGCTCGCTACCCGTTCCACGTGGAACATGGAGACGCCGTACCTGAGGGTGATGCGCGAGCACCTCCTTCTTCGCGCGCTCAGCTCACGGCGTGTTCCACGTGGAACGCCGCGGTGATGGGCCGGTTGGCGTGTTGAGCGCGGTTGGCTCGCTCAAGTGCGAGCTCGGTTCCACGTGGAACATTCGGACGCCATGGGCGTGCTCGCGTGCGCAGCTTCGAAGCGTTCCACGTGGAACGTGGGTGGCCGCAGCGGCACGCCAACACGGCGGTTGAGCGTGCCGCAGTTCTGGGGAGCGCCTCATCACGTGTTCCACGTGGAACGTGGACGCGGCCTATTGAAGGGATGAAGCCACGTGGTCCGCCGCTTCTCGGGCTCCCAGTTCACGGATGCGTTGGCCGTCTCGCACGCGTGAGATGCACGCTGCTTGTTCCACGTGGAACGCGAACGCGTGGCGTGCACCGGTGCGCGTGCGCGGTGCATCGCCAGTTCCACGTGGAACGTGGGCAAGGCTCGGGCGCGAGCTCGCGGGTCATGGAGGAGCTTGGCCATGCGGCGGGTTCGGTGGCGTGTTCCACGTGGAACGCGGCGACTTGTCATCCCTGGTGTTGACCCGCGCCGATGAGCAGCGGCCTTCGCCTTGCTCCATCTTCCAGATGGCTCGGCCTGCGACCTCTTCAGCAAGCACCGCGTGGTGGCACTCCCGCGAGTTCGCGAACGCGTGTTCCACGTGGAACGAAGAAGCGGCGCATGAGGTGCTTCTTCGCGGTGGTTGGGGGCCTCCGCTCGGCCTGCGCACTTCGCGGGGGTGGTGATGGTGGTGGGGCTCCTGCTCACCGCACCGATTCGCGCATGCGCTCCGCCTGGCGTGAGTTCCTGGCGCCTGGTGGGAAGGATGCGCGTGCTGATGCGTGGACCTCCGCGAAGTGGATGGAGCGACTGCTCATGTGCGGGTTGCTCAGCGCCTGTTCCACGTGGAACGCGGGACGGGTTGATGGCGGGCACGAGCGCAGCGCCGGAGAGTTCGCTGACGGCTCCACGTTCAGCGCGTGATGCGCTCAGGGCTCATGGAGTGGTGAGAGCTCCACCGTGTGGCGTGGAGAGGTGGTCGCAAGGGGGCCTGCGCTCATCCAGCATCCAGTGCCTGTTCCATGTGGAACGCCTGATGCGCGTCGTGATGCATGGAGGCTCCAGATGGGGCTCCGACTGGCGGCAAGTGGAGCCACCTTGATGCACACGCTCCATGTGGAGCGCCCGTGTGCGGTGCGGCGCCAACCACGCAGGCAGTCCGGTGCACATGCTGATGGAGATTCCTGGGCAGTGGGGGGAGTGCGTTGGGCGGGCTCCATCCCGGCGCTCCGCGCTGAAGTGCCCACGCGCTCTTCGACATCTGTGCTGAACGCGGGGCGTTCCACGTGGAACGCGTTGAACGTCGAAGTGGTGCTGACGCTGCGTTGCTGCGTCCCCGCCACGTCGCTTGGTGCGCGCGAGGGATGGCGAGCTTCAGATGGAGCCGACAGTGAGGACTGGCAATGGCGTGGGTGGCCGCATCGGCGCGAGCGGATGTCCTGCTGTGCTCAGGTTCGCTGCGAGCCAAGTGGAGCCGGCAGTGAGGACTGGCGATGGCGTGGGTGGCCGCATCGGCGCGAGCGGATGTCCTGCTGTGCTCGGGTGCGCTGCGAGCCAAGTGGAGCAGGTGGTGCGGACT
>NZ_FNAJ01000006.1:372020-503429 GCF_900101905.1 Myxococcus virescens
GGTGCGCTGCGAGCCAAGTGGAGCAGGTGGTGCGGACTGGCGACGGCTGGGACCGCCGTGTCTGCGCGAGCGCGGGCCACCACATGCTTGGACGAGCTGCGAGTTCAGCTGGATTGGTTGGTTCAGACCGGCGGTGGCTGCCACTGCCGCATTCGGCTCGGTCAGATGATGCCGCCTCGTTCCCGCGCGGATGGGACGCGATGGCGGTGTGGAAAGTGGGGCGAGGACTGTCGGCGACGCGGACTGTCGTATCGGGACGACCGAATGTCGCCGGGTATTCGGGGGGGATGCGGTGCGAGGCCCCCGTGGAGCTTGGGGGCTTACCGGAGACAGCTCGAACTGCCGCATCGGCACCGTCGCGCGCTGTCCTGACGTGATGGTCACCAGGTGCGAGTCCCGTTCGGAGCTCGCGGCGACGATGGACAGTGGCTTGAACTGCCGCATCGGCGCGGCTGCTCACTATCGGGAACGCATTCGCCAATCAGGTACGAGTCCAAGAGATGGAGCCAGTGGCGAGGATGGGGGGAGGTTCGGGCTGTCTCGTTGGCGAACCTGCATGTCGTCCGAGTTCATGCGTAACGAGGCGCCAGGCGCGAGCCGATGGCGCAGACGGCGAGAAGTCGTGCTGACGTGGATGGGCTGCGGCGTCGGTATGGTCGCGTGGCGTCTTGAAGCGATGGGCATGAGACGCGCGTTCCGCGGGGAGCAGTCGACGCGGAGCGACCGCAACTCAGACCGAGGGGCGCAGGGGCTCGCCGTCCGGAGTCCACGCTCACCAAGTCGTGAACGGCTCGTGATGCAGTCGGCGAAACATGGTGGCAACTCAGCCTGCGACGTCCGTAGGGCCGCGGTCGTTCGGAACTCATGATCACCAAGGCGCGAGTTCCGTGTGACGCAGCCGACGAGGCCCGACGGCAACTCGCTCCGTGACGTCTGTCCGGCCACATGCGGTCCGGAGTCTCTGCGCGCCGAGGCGCGAGTGTCGCGTGATGCAGTCTGCGAGGACTGGAGCCGCCGCAGACCGCGACGTCAGCCCGGCCACATGTGGTCCGGAGTTCATGCTCATCAATGCCGAGGTTCGTGTGGCTCAGATGGCAGGGACATGCCGCCACTCATCGCGGCGTGCGGATGAAGCGAGCAGGCGGAGACTGTTGAGTGAGAGGAGGTACCGCCTGCCATGTCCGGTATGCATTCGCTCGACCTGCGCGAGCGGTCCATCGCAGCCTGGTAAGAGAGCCCCCCTCCTGGAGGCCATTTCTACTCGCGATGCAGCCGGTGGGTTGGCCCACTGGGGCGACGCAATCGCACAGCCCTTTTGAGGCACGCGATGAGGCGAGGCGCCCCAAGGGCCGGGGCGCACCTCGGCAGCTCGCTGTTCGGAAATGTCGGGAGATTTCGCGGCGCAAAACCCCCGACATTTCCGAACAGCGAGCTACGGGAGTGACTCCGGCTCCCCCGGCACGAGGGGCCTCCTGTGGGGACGCGCGGTCCGTTCAGCATGAAATCCACCACGGAGGTGATGGCATCCACGCGCGTCGTGCACTCTCGAGGTGCCCCCGCGCGCATGCACTTCTCAGCGAACCGCTCCGTCCTGCTGTCGCTCGTCCTGCCCTGCCTGGCGCTCGCGAGGCCCTCGGGCAACACGTCGCGGAGGGTTCGCCCATCGCGGCGGCTCCGTCGCTCAGCTCATCTGAGCTGCGCGAGCAGACTGCGACACCGGTACGGCGGCACCTCTTCCGGGGCTCATGGGCACGAAGTGCGAGTCCCGTGTGGTGCAAGTGGCGAGTACGGACTGCCCTCGTGCTGCTGCATCGGTACGGTGGACGTTTGTCGTGCGCCCCGGCTCAACAGGGGAAGCCCCGTGTGGAGCAGTCGGTGTGGACGAGCAGCAATTCGGGCCACGTCATCGGCACGGTCGCATGTCACCCTGAAGCCCTGACTCAATGCAGAACCGGGCGCCATGTGACCGCGGAGAATCTGCGGCTCACACCACTCCGTTCCGCTTGGCGGAGCGCTATCCGGTCCCTGTTCCTGAGGGGAAGCCATGGCACCTCGGCTGAGGCATCGATGTGACGGCAAGCCAGCTCGTGATTCGTGAGGCGCTCAGTGGGCGTGGAGCTCCCCGTGGTGCCACCGGACGCAGAACCTCATCGATGCGACGTCTGGCGCTGCGTACCCATGTCGAGCGGCTCGCCTCCGGCTCACTTGGAGGGCACGAAACGAAATCGCCGGGGTTGGCGAAGTCCGATGGAGTTCCTCACCTGCCGCCATTGGATGTGTGTCCCTGATGATCCTCCCTGCGACGGAAACCTCGTGCAGGTGTGAGTCGCCATCCGCATCGCCGTTCGTCGCGGCGTGCTTCGGCTCGACCGCTGCCCGTCCCGAGCGGTGAGTCCGCTGAGCTGGGCCGACACGTGGACTGACCTCGTCGATGCGATGCCTGCGGTCGTTGGTGGAAGTGAGGGGGGATGGGTCCTCGCCTGGAGTCCGCTTCGATCATGTGACTTGGTCAGACGCGTCGCGCGCGATTCCAAGAGGGTAGGGCTGCGCGGCGGGAGTCCGCAGCCAAGGCGGAACCGATGTGCGTGGCCATGTGGACCGCCGGTGGCGAGGCGCATGCGGACGGCTGACATCAAGGCTCATGTGAAACCGCCGTCGCCATGCGCAGGACGCGCTCGCCCGTTCCACGCGGAACAGGAGGAGGCGTGTCATCGTCACCCGAACCGGTGATTCATCGACGCGTGCTGATTGCACTCGGCATGGCCTGGACCGCTTCAACGCGCGTCGCATGGGGTGGCGGCATGGCTCCACTGCTCGGCATGGGGCGCTTCCAGTCGGGTGCGCGCGTTCGCTGCACTCATCTGGCTTACCGCGCGCATCTCGGGAGCGACGCTCAGCAACGGTGCCACGTCGCGCGTCCGAGAAAGCGCAGCTGAAGTGCCAAGGTCTCGCCGGAACCGGCGCCGCGCGGATCTGCGAGGCGATGCATCGGTTGCTCCACGCAGATGGGCAGCGCCAAGCCAGTCGGTTGCGGCACTACCGGACCGAACACTGCCAATGGCACCGCGTCGTGCCCGAGGACGGCCCACCACCGATCGCGTGTGATGCGCCGAAGCAATCAGCGCGCGCCAACCGGCAACCCCGGCCGCAGCCTCACGCGAGCATCGTGCGAAACGCACCCACTGCCCGCGACGGCATCACGGCGTGAGGGCAGGGGCCCTCGGACACACGCGGCGGCTCGAAACGCGCGGCGGCTTCCACGTTCAGGCAACCGAGAAGCCCGGCCTCGCGCGCGAACGCGACGCATGTTCGCGGGCTCCGCTCGAAGTCCACCGCCGCCGACCCCCTGAAAACTGGCCCAAAGGTCCGCGAACTCCGTAAGCAGACTCGGCACGCTTTATTCCGCGAGGGCTTCCTTCCCGCCTGCTCACTCGCTGCACGGCCGCGGGGTTCCACGAGGAACACGGCGTTTCCAGCCTGGGGGCGCCGTGGCCACGGCGGAGCGGAACAGGTGCGGCCCGGTGGGGGGGCCACGGACCGGCGGCTCGGCCGCATCATTATATAGGGGGCTGACACGGGCCCTCCGTGGCCTCGTTCGACTGGCACCCCGGCGCACCGCCTCCTTATATAAGGAGGCACACCCGGCCAGTCTCCAGGCCTCTTCCGGGCACCCGCCACCGGCCTCCAGGTCCGCGCAAACCCCCGAGAAGAGAGCAGGGAAGCAAGGCTCGCCGTGAATTTGATCCGATACCAAACCGCGTGCTAGCAGCGTGGATCAGCGCGCAACCGTGCACTGCATCACGCGCGGGGCCCTGGCCTACGGCCGGGGAGAGAGAGGATGGGCCACCGTGGGTCGTATCATCTGCATCTCCAACCAGAAGGGCGGCGTCGGGAAGACCACCACCGCCATCAACCTCGCCGCGAGCCTGGCCTCCGCGGAGCGCCGCACGTTGCTGGTGGACATGGACCCGCAGGGCAACGCGGGCAGTGGCCTGGGCATCAAGCAGGACAACATCACCGGCACCATCTACGAAGCGCTGCTCAATGACCGGCCCATCCAGGAGCTGCTCCATCCCACGGAGCTGCGCTACCTCCAGGTGGTGCCCGCCACGCCGGACCTCACCGGCGCCGAAGTCGAGCTGGTCAACCAGGACAACCGCGAGTTCCGCCTCCGCGACGCCCTGCGCCCGCTGGCCTCCGAATACGACTACATCATCATCGACTGTCCGCCGTCGCTCGGCCTGCTGACGCTCAACGCGCTGGCCGCCGCGGACTCCGTCCTCATCCCGCTCCAGTGCGAGTACTACGCGCTCGAGGGACTCTCTCAGCTCACCCACACCATCGACCTGGTGAAGCAGGGGCTCAACCCGGACCTGAAGATGGAGGGCATCCTCCTCACCATGTTCGACTCGCGGGCCAACATCGCCCACCAGGTCGTCGAAGAGGTGCGCGGGTACTTCAAGAAGCAGGTGTTCGAGGTCATCGTGCCGCGCAACGTGCGCCTGTCCGAGTGCCCCTCCTTCGGAAAGCCCATCATCCTGTACGACATCAAGTCGAAGGGGTGTGAGAGCTACCTCGCGCTGGGCCGCGAGCTGATGAAGCGGGACACCCCCAAGAGCCCTCGCAGGCGCGTGGCTTGAGCCGCGCCCTGGCTGGAGTCACGACGTGGTGAAAGCAGACATGCAGAAGCGGGCCCTGGGACGCGGGCTGTCCGCCCTCATCCCCCAGGCGGGCGCCACCGGGGCCGGCAAGGGCGAGCAGGCCCCGAAGGCCGGCGTCCTCAAGCTCCCCATCGAGTCCATCCACCGCGACAAGGACCAGCCGCGCCGCTACTTCGACGAGGAGAAGCTCCAGGAGCTCACCGAGTCCATCAAGGCGCAGGGGGTGCTCCAGCCCATCCTCGTCCGCAAGGCCAGTGACGGCTACCGCATCATCGCGGGCGAGCGACGCTGGCGCGCGTCCCAGGCCGCCGGCCTCAAGGAAGTGCCCGCCATCGTCCGCGACGTGACGGAGGTCCAGGCCTTCGAACTGGCGCTGGTGGAGAACCTCCAGCGCTCGGACCTGAACCCCATCGAAGAGGCGGAGGGCTACAAGCGCCTGGTGGAGGAGTTCAAGCTCACGCAGGAGCAGGTCAGCGTGCGCGTGGGCAAGGAGCGCTCCACGGTGGCCAACGCCCTGCGCCTGCTGGCGCTGCCCGCGGACGTCAAGGGCATGGTGGCGGATGGCTCGCTCAGCATGGGCCATGCGCGCGCGCTCCTGGGCGTGCCGCGGCTGCCGGAGCTGCAGAACCTGGCCAAGCAAGTCGCGGACAAGAAGCTCTCCGTGCGTGACACGGAGCGGCTGGTCCAGCAGAGTCGCTCCAGCGGGAAGAAGGACGCGGGCAAGGCGGCACCGAAGCAGAGCCCGCAGGTGAAGGCACTGGTGGAGGAGCTTCAGCGGCGACTGGGTACCAAGGTCCGGCTCACCGAACGAAGCCCCGGAAAGGGCACCATCGAGGTGGACTTCTTCTCGTACGATGACCTCGACCGGCTCTTGAAGCTTCTCAGGAAGGAGTAGGACGTGGCGCTCCTTGGCGGGAAAAAAGACGAATCATCCAGCAAGCCTCTGTTCAGGCGGGAGGAGGAATCCGTGTCGCAGCGTTCTGGTGAGGTCCACACGCTTCTGGGCAAGGGGAGCGAGTTCGAAGGGAAGCTGACCTTCGAAGGGCAGGTCCGTATCGACGGCAAGTTCCAGGGGCAGATCATCACCAAGGACGTGCTCGTCATTGGGGATGGCGCCAAGGTCCAGGCCGAAATCCAGGCTGGCACCGTCATCATCAACGGCCAGGTCGAAGGCAACGTGAAGGCGACGCAGATCATCGAGCTGAAGACGCCCGGCCGCGTGAAGGGCAACCTCGAGACGCCGTCGCTGTCCATGGACCGCGGTGTCATCTTCGAGGGCTCGCTGAAGATGGAGAACCTGGGCACCGCTGGCGCCCGTCCGCCTCCGCCTCCGGGTGGCGAGAAGAAGTAGACGTGCGTTCCTGGAAGCACATGGCGCCAGCCTCACTGCTGGCGCTCACCCTCCTGGGCGGCTGCAAGGGCTGTGGCCAGGAGGATGCTGCTTCCGGCACCGGAGAGGATGACGGCCGTCCGTCCTCCATCCGCTCCGGTGTGAAGGTGCCGTTGCCGGACGGCTGGTCCGCGCTGGTGGCGCCGGATGAGAGCTTCCAGGCGGGCCCGCCCGGCCAGCCCGTGTTGCGGGTGGACCTGCGGCGCGGAGACGGCGAGCAGCTGCCCTCCGTGGACACCCTGGCCGACCGCGTCCGCGAGGAGCTGAAGGGCTTCGAGCTCTCACTGGACCAGGAAGAAGAGACGGAGCGCTACTCGCTGCTGCGCATCACCCTGGCGCCCAAGCTGGCGGACGGGGGCGTGGGCCCGGAAGCCCCTGGCTTCTTCGGCGCGCGGCGCGTGGGCAATGACTTGTTCCTCTGTGCCAGCTTGCCGGGCGCGTCCGCCGAGGATGTGTTGCGTGCCACCGAGGCCTGCCGCGAAATCCAGGTCCAGGGCGCGCTGCCATAGCGAGCAGCACCGCGCGTCCAAGACAATCACACGTCGAGGCAGGTGGGAGTGTCACCTCCTGGCGGAGTCGATGCAGGCGGGCAGGCTTCCGTTACCGCTTCGTGAACATCTGGCGCGGCTCGGGTGTCCCAACGTTATGCATTTCAGGGTGCACTTCCGTGCACGCCACGCCGACATTGACGCTCCGGGACTTCCCCTGGCCGTCACGAATCTCTAACCTCACCCTCCCGGACTGCGTTGGGTGCTCGCCTCGGACCCATCCAGGACCTCCACGCAGTGCCCTCGCAAGGAGTCCCCGCATGTCGTTCTCCGGAATGCTCCCCCTCCCGTTCGCCACCGTGGACATCGCACCCGTGGGAGAGCAGCTGATCGCCGTGGGCGGCCTCGTGGCCGCCGGGCTGGGGGCGCTCTGGGCCGCCTGGACGCGGCCGTCCGCGCAGCCGGTGCCCATTCCCGTGCGCGGCGGCTCGTCGCGCCGCAACCCGCGTCGCTGAAGCACCGCGAAGGGCGCGAAGGCGGGGTGAGTCCCCGCCCCGCGCCCCTGAAAGCAACACCCCGCCTCAGCGCTTGAAGGCCAGGGAGAGGGCGAAGTCGCTCGCGGCGTCCGTCCACCACTCGGCCAGCGTGAGTCCCGCGGCCGACAGCTCGGATGCCACCTGCCGCTGGTGGAACTTGCAGCTCACCTCCGTGCGCAGCACCTCCCCTTCGGCGAAGTCCACCTGCTTGCGCAGCGTGGACAGCCACACCGTCTGCTCGCGCCGGGACACCAGGCGCATCTCAATCCAGGCGTTCTTCTCGTCGAAGGGCGCGAAGTGCTCGAAGGCGTCCGGGTCGAAGTCCCCGCCCAGCTCGCGGTTGAGCACCTTGAGCACGTTGCGGTTGAACTCGGCCGTCACGCCCGCGCTGTCGTTGTAGGCGGCGTACAGCCGCTCGCGGTCCTTGATGAGGTCGGTGCCCAGGAGCAGCCCGTCTCCCGGCTGCAGCCCGGCGGAGAGCTGCCTCAGGAAGAGCGCGCGCTGCGCCGGCTTCAGGTTGCCGATGGTGCCGCCCAGAAAGGCCACCAGCCGCCGGCCGCCGTGGGGGAGCTGGCCCAGGTGGCGCTCGAAGTCGCCCACCACCGCGTGCACGGTGATGCCCGGGTACTCGCGCGCCAGGCCCGACGCCGCGCGCCGCAGGAAGGCCTCGCTCACGTCGAAGGGGACGAAGCGCGCCAGCTGTCCCGCCTCCTCCAGCGCGTCCAGGAGCAGGCGCGTCTTCTCGCTGGTGCCGCTGCCCAGCTCGATGAGCGTGTCCGCGCCGCTCAAGCGGGCGATGTCACCGGCGTGGGCCAGCAGGATTTCCCGCTCGCGCCGCGTCGGGTAGTACTCCGGCAGCCGGGTGATGTCGTCGAAGAGCTGGCTGCCGCGCTCGTCGTAGAGCCACTTGGGAGACAGCTCCTTGGGCGTGCCGCACAGGCCCTGGAGCGCCTCTTCCCGCAGGGCGCGCTTCGCGTCGCCCGGCTTCACGTAAACGTCCACCTGGACTCCCGGCGTGTGCTGCGCGTCTTCACCCGGAGTCGCCACCGTCGGTACCGTCGTCACCCGCATCGCCTCACCTCACCTCGCGTTCCGTGCACAGCGGAAGCCGGCGAAAATCTGCCGGCGGTTGGGGAAGTCCCAATTGCGGAAGCCGTTGCGCACCGCGACCGGTGCGCTGGCCCACGCGCCTCCCCGGAGAACCTTGTAGGACTCGCCGAAGAACACCTCGGAGTACTCGGGGTACGGGAAGGCGTTGAAGCCCGCGTACGGGCGGAAGTCGCTCGCGGTCCATTCCCACACGTCGCCCAGCAGTCCCCAGACGCCGTCCTGGCTGACGCCCTGTGGGTAGCTGCCCACCGGCGCCGGGCCCCACGTGCCTCCGTCCAGGTTGCCGTGAGCGCGGGTGGGCGGCGTGTCGCCCCAGGGGTACTCGCGGGGGCGGCCGTCGCTGCCGCGCGCGGCCTTCTCCCACTCGGCCTCGGTGGGCAGCCGCTTGCCGGCCCAGCGCGCGTAGGCGTCCGCCTCGTACCAGCACACGTGCTGCACCGGCTCGTCCTTGGGCAGCGGCTCCACCTGGTCGAAGCGCCGCCGCAGCCAGGTGTGGTTGCCCTGGGGCAGCCAGAAGCCCGGGGACTTCAGCCCTTCCGCCTGGACGACCTCCCAGCCCTTGGGGTGCCACCAGCGCGGGTCCTCGTAGCCACCCGCCTCCACGAACACGAGGTAGTCGCCGTTGGTGACGGGGTGCGCGTCCATCAGGAATGGGGCGACGTGCTGGGAGAACGCGGGCCGCTCGTTGTCGTAGGCCCACGGTGACGTGCTGCCCAGCCGCACCTCGCCGCCGGGGATGAAGACCTCCGCCTGCGGCACGGCGCCGGGCCGGGGCCGCGGGCGCGCCGAGGGCACGTGGTACGCCGGCGACGTCATGAGCTGCAGCGTGGCGGCCAGCGTCTCCGCGTGCTGCTGTTCGTGTTGCGCCACCATGCCGAAGACGTAGCCGCCGGCCAGCAGCGGCGCGGTGCTGTCCTCGGGCAGCCGGTGCAGGTGCTCGCGCACCGCCTCCCGCACGCGCCGCGCGTAGGCGAAGGCGGCCTCGGGTGGCAGCAGCGGCAGCTCGGCGCGCGTGGAGCGCGGGTGCCGGAAGGCGTCATAGATGGCGTCGAACGCCGGGTCGGTGATGGCCGGCGCCCCCAGCGCCCGGAGCAGCCACTGCTCCTCGTAGTTGGCCACGTGCGCCACGTCCCAGACGAGCGGCGACATGAGCGGCGAATGCTGACGGCGCAGCGCGTCCTCGGGCAGCCCGCCGAGCATCGCCAGCACGCGCGCGCGCGCCGTCTCCAGCTCGGTCCAGGCACGGGACTTCCAGCGTGGATGGGCCCCGCCTTCCTCTCGCGGGTGACTCCGTTCCTCGGCCATTTGGAACATCACCCGTCCAAGGTAGGGAGGCGTCCGGCGCGGAGGTAAGCCCCCGCCTCACCGGCGCCCGAGCGGCTCGTGAAGGAGCGCACGTTGCCCGCGCGCCCCCAGCGCCTTGTCTCTACGCCGGGCGCGGCGCCTCGTCCTGGGGCCAACCGAGAAAACCGCCAAGAAGGTTGAAGCTCAAACACTATCCCCGGCCACGAGCGGATCCGCTCAGGGCTCGTTGGGGACGCGGGCGAGGCCGAGCAGGGTGAGCGTGCGTGAGCGTTCGTCCCACGCGTACTCCAGCTCCAGCCCGTGCTGCGGCACGACATGCCGCGCCACCAGGCCATTGGCCGCTTGGGACTCGCGCAGGGCCGGGTCGCCCAGGCGCTCCAGCACCTGCTGGAGTGCATGGAACGTCTCCGCCGTCATGCGGCCCACCTCCCGCCACGCTTGGGGTGCGTAATGCACGCGGTGAGGGCCCTGTCGTTGGCGGAGCTGCGGCATATCCCGGTGGTCCTTCGTCCTTTCGGGGGTGCTTCGTATGCCAACGGCGTGCCCACCCTCCGTCGCTTGGATTTTCAACAAGCTGGGGCAGGTGCGGGGTGACCCGGGCTGCAGGAGTTACAGGCTGGCGACCGCGGAGGCAGAAGAAAGGACAGGCTCGAAGTCCCGGGAGTCACTGTTTGGCGGCCTTTCGAGGGCCGCCTGGCCAGGTCCCATCCGGGGGGGCGTGACGCGAATGTCCCGGGAGCGGGGCGCGGCTTGGAAATGCGAGGCCGGCCCGGTGGCCGGCCAGGGAGGCGGCGTCGCGGACCCCCGCCGCGTCGTGGCTGCCCGCCTGTGCCGGGCATGTCCAGGTTGAACGCAGGGCCGAGCATGCGGCGGGCCCTGGCAAGGAGGAAGGATGGCTCGGCGGAGGTACACTCCCTGGTCCGCCACCAATGGCCTGCTCTTTGGCATGGCCGCGGGCGTGGTGCTGGCATTGGCGGAGGTGGTGCTGGCGGTGGCGTCGGGGGACAACCCGATGCGTCCGGTGCGCATGTCCGCCGGGGTGCTCCTGGGGCCGTCCGCCTTCACGGCCTCGGTCTCCGACAGCACGGCCCTGCTGCTGGGCATGGGCGTCCACCTGATGATTTCCGCGGTGGTGGGGCTCTTCTACTCCGTGCTGGATGCGTTCCTGCCGCCAGACGGGCGCAGCCGCTGGGAGTTCCAGGCCGCGGTGGGCATGCTCTACGGCATCTTCGTGTGGCTGGTGAACTTCCAGTTCATCGGGCGTGGCTCGTATCCGTGGTTCCTGGACGTGCCGCAGTTCCCCCAGATTGTGGTGCACGCCTTCTTCCTGGGACTGCCGCTGGCGTCGCTGTTCACCGCCGCGGAGCGTCGCCGGCTGCTGCTGGATGCGGCGGAGAGCACCCCCGCTCGCTGAGGCGCGCGAGCGCTTTGAAAAAACGCGGAAGGTATGGTGAAAGTACCCGACCTTGAGGGTTAGCTGGGCCGGCCCTTCTTCCGTGGACTGACACACGCATGGACACAGAACTGGCGAGCATGCTGGGGGCCGCGTCGAGGGCCGCCCGGGTGCGGATGGGGCTGACGCAGGCGGACGTCGCCGAGCGCATTGGCATGGCGTCGGAGGTGTACGGGCGGTTGGAGCGCGGCCACATGCTGCCCAGCGTCCAGAACCTACGCCGGCTGTGCATGGTGCTGAACGTGCCTCCTCACGAACTGCTGGGGCTGGGCGAGGGCTTCACCGCCCCGCCGCCGGTGAAGGAGAAGGCCGCCGCGAAGAATCGCGAGGAGGACACGCCGGAGATGCGGCGGCTGATGCGCAACCTGCGCAAGCTGACGACGGTGCAGTTGAAGCTGATGAACCTGATCGCCTCGGCGATGCAGCACAAGAAGAAGTAGCCTACGGCTGGTTCCGCGTGACGAAGGGGAACGTCTGGATGGCGAAGTTCCCCGCCGGGTCATCCATCCACACCTCCACGGTGTGCTCGCCGTCCACCAGCTCGCGCGTGTCCAGCTCCGCCGTCCAGGTGCCGTCCGGCTGGAGCGTGGCGGCCCGGATGCCGGAGCCATCCCGCGTGAAGGCCACCCACCGCACACCGCTCACCGCGTCCGTCACCCGCGCGGTGAGGTGAATCACTCCGCTGTACGTCTGCCCCGGCACCGGCAGCCGCAGTGAGGCCACCGGCGCGGCGTCGTCGTAGCGCACCGTGCGCGACAGCGTGGCGCGCATGCCCGTCTCGCTCGTCACATCGATGGTGAACGCGTTGTCCCCGGGCACCAGGTCCAGCGTCGCCTGCACGCCGCCGCCGCCCCGGGGCAGCGTGTACGTCCGCCCGGTGGACAGCGTCACCGTGGTGGCGGACGCGGAGTACACGCCGATGTCGTAGGGCATCGCGTTCCCCGGCTGCGGCCCGACGAGCCACCCATCCGGAAGGCCCGTGGACACCCACGGCGCCTCCGCGTCCACCCACACCGTCAGCATCCGCTCCGTGACGTGGCCCACCGAATCCGTGGCCCGCACCAGGATGAGGTTCTCCCCCGGCCACAGGTCCACCCGGTGCGTCACGTCTCCGCCGCCCGCGGGCACGTCCGTCACCTGCACCCAGTTGGTCTCCACGCGCACCGGCGACCAGTCACGCACCACCATCCGCACGTCCACGCTGTAGGAGCGCAGGGCCGCGCCGTTGGCCGGTGAACGGAAGGTGAGCTCCGGCGCGGTGTTGTCCACCATGACCACGGCTTCCTCGCTGGCGATGCCGCCGAACGAGTCGGTGGCCACCAGCCGGATGACGTTGGGCCCGTCCACCAGCGGCAGCACCGTGTCCACGTAGCCGCCGCTGGGGTCGGGGGCCACCGGGTGGCTGACGCCCTGGATGACGAAGGTGGCCGAGTCGATTTCCGCGCCCGCCGCCAGCGGCGTGACGAAGCCGCACACCTCCAGCGTCAGCGCGTCCGTGAAGCCCGGCAGTCCGCACAGCGTCACCGACGGCGCGGGGAAGGGGGACGGGTGCACCTCCACCGAGAACGACGCGGAGCTGCCCAGCCGGTTCTCCCGCGCGGGCGCCAGCGTCACGCCCGAGTACACCGCGCGCAGGTCCTGCACGCCCAGCTCGCTCCAGGTGGAGGCGCGCGGACGCCACACGAAGGAGTAGACGCCGTCCCCATCCGCGTCGTTGTCCGCGCCCACCGTGACGCCCGCCACGGAGAACGTCACCACGCCCATGCCCGGGCCTCGCGCCTCCCAGCCGCGGTCATCCACCACGCGCGCGGACAGGGTGTTGTTCAGCGCCACCGTGAGCTGTCCGTCCATGGGCGAAAGCAGCGTGGTGGCGGTGGGCACGCCGTTGGTGGGCGGCGGCGGGTTGGTGTAGGTGGTGACGCGCACCGAGCCCTTCACGCCCTCCGCCTCCTGGGAGGCCGCCACCACCATGACGTCCGAGGTGAGCGATGGCTCCAGCCCCTCCGGCGCGGTGATGGTGAGCGTGAGGGTGGCCTCGGTGTCTGGTGCCAGCTCCAGCGTGGTGCGGCTCAGCGTCGCCGTCCAACCGGTGAGCCCGCCCTGGGTGCTCAGCCGGTAGCTGTCCGTCCGGTAGCCATGATTGCGCACCGTGATGGGGTAGGTGACGGACTGGATGCGCGGCAAATCATGCTCGAAGGGCCGGCGTGCCCCGCCGCTCACGGTGACGCTCACGCTGTAGTCTCCGAAGCACGCCAGCCCCAGCGAGGCGAAGGTCGTGGGGATGTCCGGATAGCGCGTGTCCGCGCCCCAGCCCCCGTTCATCGCCTGCCGCGCCTTGAGCCACTCCAGCGCCTCCGACATGCGCCCATCCGCGCCGGGCTTCCGGCCCGCGAGGCACAGCGCATACAGGGAGATGCCGGTGGCGAACTCGTCCGGCACGTCGCCTTCCAGCGAGCCCCAGCCCGGCGCGCCCCCGCCCGCGCGCGTGGTCAGGAGCCGCGTGGCCAGGGTCTCCAGGGCCTGGGTGTTCACCGCGTTGGTGCCCGGGCCGGCGGCCTTGAGTCCCACCATGGCCCACGCCACCTGGTGCGTGTAGCGCTGGCCGTCGGTGGCCGGGCCATCCGTCCAGTCATTCATGTGCGCGCGCACGTAGCCGGCCGCCCGGTCCAGCGCGGCCTGGTACTGCGAGGCCTTGGCCGGGTCCACGCGCTGCCGGGCCTGGGCAATGGCCGTCATCATCCGCGCGGTGACGCCGACGTGGCCGTAGCCCACCGGGTAGAAGGGGAAGTCCTCGCGCCAGCGGCCGGTGGCCTCCTGCTGCGTCAGCGCCCAGTCCGCGGCCAGCACCAACGCGTCCGAGTACCGCGTGCCCAGGTGTGCGTCGTAGCCCGCGAGCCCGAAGGCGGAGTAGCTCGTCTTCGCGTTGGGATAGAAGATGCCCTCGTGGAACCACGAGCCGTCCGCGCGTTGCTCGGAGACGAGCCGCCCGGCGATGAACTCCAGGTTCTCCCGGTTGGTGCGCCCGTTGTACGTGAGCGCGTCCAGGTCGTAGCCGGTGGTGCGCGCGTTCGCGAGGCCGAACAGCGCCGCGCCGTGGCGGTGGCACGACGTGCAGCCGAAACGCACCGACCAGTTCGCCGCGTCCGCGCTGAGGTAGTTGATGGCGCGCTGCGCGGACTCGGCGTTGGTGGCCGCGCGTGTGGGCCCGGCGAGCAGCAGCCCCGTCACCGCGATGAGGAAGAACGTGAAGCGCGCGAGCGCGGCGCGCGGCAAGGCAGGAGAAGCGGCGTGTGAGGGCATGGGGGCTCGCTCGAAGGATACCGCTCTGGGTATTCATGCAAGCAAAGCGCCCGAGGAAGTGAGCGCATGCCTGTCTTGGAGGCATGACAGCCATCATCTTCACGTGAGGGTCACACCCCACCCCGAGGCCACTTCGCCCCGAGGCAATCGAGACACATGCGCAATCCATGTTCATCGCGCTGACGCGCCGCGTGTACGGCTCCAGCGCGATTGACATGACACGCCAGACATTCGCTGGATGCCGTGCTGGCGGTGAATCACACGCATTCACGCGACAGGCATTGCCCGGCGTCATCGCGGTGCTTCGTCGGGGCGGCGCGCGTCGCCTGGGGGCGGTGCTTCGTTTCCAGGGACGGGCGTTTCCGGCGGCAGTTGTGGCAAGGGCCAGCCTTCGAACAGGGGCCACGCGCGGTACATGGCCCGGCGCTCTTCGGGGGTGAGGGGGCGGGAGGGAGGTGGGGTGACATCAGGGACTTCGGGCGGTGGGCGGCGGAGCAGGACGATGCTCAGCACCATGCACAGCAGGCCTATGAGCACGATGCTCCATGCGCGCGCCGGTCCGTGCAGCATCCGTCTGTCTTCCACGCCGCGTTCCTCAGAAGGTCCCTTGCCTCAACACGTCCTGTTTGGAGATTGTGCCCAGCAGGCGCCGCTCTCCGTCCACGACGGGAAGCCGCTCCAGGGAGGTCTCCGTGAAGCGGGCGGCGACCTCGCTCAAGGACAGGCCAGGGGTAATCGGGCGCACGCGCATGTCCATCACGTCCGCGGCGATGGTGGCGTGCAGCTGTGAGTGGTCCGGCAGATGCCCCTTCAACTGGTCGAGCACCAGCGCGCCCCGGTACCGGCCCGCCTCATCGGTGACGTAGAGGTCCTGGCCCAGGGGCTGCTCCAGCAGGAACGCGAGCACCTGCTGGAGCGGCGCCGACGGAGGTACGCGCTGGTGCACGGGCTTGAGCAGCGCGCGGGCGCCTTCCTGGCGCAGCCAGTGCGGCACGGTGGCGGGGACGCGCACGTTGCGGCGGTTGAGCACGGAGGTGTACAGCGACTCCGGCTCCAGGCGCTGGCTGACGACCGCGGACACCACCGCGCTGAGCATCAGCGGCAGCACCAGCGGGTAGTCGCCGGTGAGCTCGAAGATGAGGAGCACCGCGGACACCGACGCGTGCGTGGTGCCCGCCAGCACCGCGCCCATGCCCAGCAGCGCGTAGGCGCCGCTGGGCGCGCCGCCGGGCAGCACCCATTCGGCGAGCATGCCAAAGGCGCCGCCCAGCAGTCCGCCGTAGAAGAGGGATGGGGTGAAGAGTCCGCCAGGCACGCCGGCGCCGGCGCAGGTGGCGGTGAGGGCCAGCTTCGCCAGCGGAAGCAGCAGCAGGTGGGCCAGGGAGAGCTTGCCGAGCAGCGCCGCGTTCACCGCGTCATAGCCGTTGCCCAGCAGCTGCGGCAGCCACACCGCCGTCATGCCCACCACTGACATGGACAGCAGGGGCAGGAAGGGCGCCAGCCACGCGGCGGCCCGGTCCAGCAGGTCCGACATGACGTTGATGCCGCGCACGTAGAAGGCGGACGCGGCGCCCAGCACCACGCCCAGCAGCATGGCCAGCACCAGCTCGCGCGGGTGCAGCAGCGTGTAGTGGGGAATCACGAAGCTGGGGTGGTCCGCGATGAGGCCGCGTGACACGAGCGTCGCCACCACGCACGAGACGACGATGGGGCCGAACAGCTCCAGCGCGAAGCTGCCCAGCAGCACCTCCAGGCCGAAGAGGGCCGCGCCAATGGGGACGTTGTACGCGGAGGCCATGCCCGCGGACGCGCCGCAGGCCACCAGCAGGCGGGCCTGGCCGGGGCCCAGCCGCAGCCAGCGGGCCAGCGACGAGCCACTGGCCGCGCCGGTGGACAGCAGCGCGCCCTCGCGGCCCAGCGGCGCGCCCATCGCCACGGCGAGGATGGAGACCAGCCCCCGCAGCAGCGAGCGCGGCAGCGACAGGCGGCCGGACTTCACCCAGATGGATTCAATGATGCCCGCGGTGCCGTGGCCCCGCAGGGGCCGGCCGACGATGAGCGTCAGCAGCGTCACCAGCGCGCCGCCGAGAATCGGGATGAGCACCCGGCGCCACGTGGGGGCCGCCGCGACGCCGGCCAGGAAGTCCTCACCCGTGCTGCGCCAGAAGAGCTGCTGGGTGAAGCGCAGCACCTTGAGCAGCGCCACCGCGCCCAACCCCGCGATGAGCCCCACCGTGACGACGAGCAGCCAGAAGCGCTGCTCCGGGCCGGTGAGGCTCCCCAGCAGCGCCCGGACGAATCCGCCTCGCCCGTGGGCGCCGTCCATGCCGGGAAGGCCATTGGCTGCGTGTCGGGCACCCACGCGGCTCCAAGTTAGGCCCTGATTCCGGGCGGGAGGGCCCGGGGCCCTGGGCTGGCCGTCGCCCGGCCGTGGGATGGAGCCCCGCGCTGCCTCGCGCCGACCTGGGAACGGCTTGCGTGCGGGGCCGCATGCCCGATGGGGAGGGGCGGACAGGCCGCTCCCGGTTGGCGCCGCGCTTGCCCTCCTGAAACTGAAACAGGTGGCAGGTGTCCGCTCGGGGGCTGCTGCCGGGGGCGGGGCGTCCGTGCACCGGGCTGTTGGTGCGCCGCGTACCGCGTGGAGCGCCCTGGCCGCGTGCATCGCAGGGGCTGGCGGGCCGCCGCGGCCTCGCATGTGTCGGCCGCGGCGCTCCACGTCGCCGGAGCCCACCCAGGATGCCAGGGTGGGCCCTGCGCTCACCGCGTCAGTTGCTGACGACGATGTTGAAGCTCTGCACGGCGAAGTTGCCCACGCCGTCGTTCATCCACAGGTCGAGGGTGTGCGCGCCGTTCACCATCTCCCGCGTGTCGAACTGCGCCGTCCACGTCCCATCCGACTGCTGGGTGCCTACGCGGATGCCGGACATGTCGCGGCTGAAGCCCACGTTCGTCACCGGGCCGAAGTTGTCGGTGACGCGCGCGCGCACGGTGAGGGCGCCGCTGACGGTGCTGCCCGCGGCGGGGCTGAGCAGCGTGGCCGTGGGGGCCTGCACGTCGTAGTTCACCCGGCGCACGAGGTTGGCCGTCATGCCCGTCTCGCTGACGACGGAGATGCCCAGCGTGTTGACGCCCGGGGCCAGCGTCACCGACGTCTGAATCTGACCGCCGCCGCGAGGCAGGTTGTGGGCGGGGCCGCCGTTGACGCGCACCGTGGTGGCGGAGACCGTCTGCACGTTGATGGCGTACTGGAAGGTGCCGTTGGGCAGCGGGCCTTGGAGCTGGCCGTCCGGGAAGTGGGTGCTCACCACGGGCGTGCCCGCGTCCACCCACAGGTACAGCAGCTTCTCGGTGACGTTGCCGGCGCTGTCGGTGGCGCGCACCAGGATGACCTGGCTGCCGTAGCTGACGTTCACCGGGTGCTCCACGGTGCCGTTGCCGAACTCCAGGAGCGAGCTGTTCACCCACTGCGTCTCCACGCGCACGGGCGTCTGGTCCTGCACGGACGAGCGCACCGTCACCACCGGCGTGTTCACCGCGGCGTTCTCCGCGGGCGACAGGATGGTGAGGATGGGGGCCACCCGGTCCACCGTGAGGTTGACCTGCTTGGTGGTGACGCCGCCGAAGCTGTCACGCGCGGTCATCTGGATGATGTTGGGGCCTTCCTCCAGGGTGATGGAGGTGTGGATGAGGCCGCCGTTGCCCGGGGTGAGGACGATGGGCGCGCCGCCGTTGATGATGAACGCGGCGTAGGTGATGACGGCGCCCGGCGCGCGCGGCGTGGCGTAGCCCCAGATGTCCAGGGCCGTCTCCCGCGTGAAGGCCGGCGGGTTGCCAATGGTGACCATGGGCGTCAGGTGGGGGAACGGGTCGATGATGAGGGTGCTCGACGCCGTGCTGCCCAGCAGGTTGGCCAGCGGGGCCTGCCGCTCCACGCCGGAGTACACCGCGCGGTAGTCCTGCGCGCCGGTGATGGTCCAGCTGTCCACCGCGGGCACCCAGTTGAAGGCGTAGATGCCGTCGCCATCCGCGTCCACGTCCGCGCCCACGGGCACGCCCGCGACGTAGAAGGTGACGACGCCATGGGCCGGGCCCGGGACGATGGCGCCCCCGTTCGTCACGCGCGCCGACAGCAGGGTGCCGTTGCCAATGGTGACGCGCGCGTTGGCCGCGGGCGTCACGATGGTGGTGACGGTGGGCAGGCCCGTCACGGGCGGCAGGGGCGGGGTGTACGCCGCCACGCGCGCGGAGCCGGTGACGCCGGGCGCGCCGCCGGACGAAGCGATGAGCGTCACCGCGGAGGTGAGCGCGGGCAGCAGCCGGGGTGGCGCATGGACGGTGACGGTGACGGTGCCTTCGCCGCCCGCGGGCAGGAAGAGGGTGACGGGGCTCACGGACGCGGTCCACCCGGGCAGGCCGCCCTGGGTGCTCAGCGTGTACGTGTCCGCCTGATAGCCGTGGTTCTTCACGGTGAAGGTGAACGTGGCCTGCTGCGGCGACGGGTTGTCCACCAGGAGCTCCTGCCGCTCCGCGCCGACGACGGAGACGCGCACGCTAAAGTCACCGAAGCACGACAGGCCCAGGGCCGCGAAGGTGGTGGGGATGTCGAAGGTGGCCGAACCGGTGCGCCAGCTGCCGTCGGCGGACTGCCGCGTCTTCATCCACTCAATCGCGTTGCGCAGGCGCGGGTCGGTGGCGGGCTCGCGGCCCGCGAGGCACAGCGCGTAGATGGCGCTGCCGGTGGCGAAGTCGTTGGCCGCCTCGTTGGGCAGGTTGCCCCAGCCCGCGTTGCCGGGGGACGTGCGGGTGATGAGCCGCTCGGCCAGGGTGTCGATGGCGCCGGTGTTGACGTCGTTGAGGCCGGGGCCCGCGGCCTTGAGGCCCAGCACCGTCCAGGCCACCTGGAAGGTGTAGGGCATTCCGTTGCCGGGCGCGCTGGTGTCGTTGTTGTTGAGGTTGGCGCGCAGGTACGCGGCGGCGCGGTCCAGCGCGGCCTGGTACGTGGCCGCGCGCGCGGGGTCCACGCGCTGCTTCGCCTGGGCCATGCCCGTCATGATGCGCGCGGTGGTGGACACGCTGCCGTGGTCCACGGGGAAGTGCGCGTGGTCGCTCGGCCACCGGCCGCTGGGCTCCTGCGTGGTCAGCGCCCAGTTGGCCGCGTTCACCAGCGCGTTGCTGTACTGGGTGGAGACGTTCTCGTCGTAGCCCGCCAGGCCGAAGACGGAGAAGGACGTCTTCTCGTAGCGGAACGCGGTGCCCTCGTGAATCCACGAGCCGTTGGCGAGCTGGTCGTTGCGGATGCGCTGGGCCAGCAGCTCCAGGTTGGCCAGGTTGGTGCGCCCGTTGCTGACGACGGCGTCCATGTCGTAGCCGTTGGCGCGCGCGCTCGACAGGCCGTACACCACCGCGCCCTGGCGGTGGCAGGCCACGCAGTTGTTCTCCTGCGTCCAGTGCACCACGTCCGCGCTGAGGAAGTTGATGGCCCGCTGCGTGGACTGGGTGTTCGTCTGTGTCTGCGCGGCTGAGGGAAGGGCGACGACGAGCGGGACGAGCGCCACCAGCCGCAGCAAGAGCGCGGGGAGGTGGCGCCAGGAGGGACGCCGGGGGACGTGAGCCATCTGAGGTCTCCGAAGAGAGGCGGGGGCCGGGATTGGCACCCCGCGCGACCTCCGGGAGGAGCGCTCCAGACGCACGAGGGCAGCGCTGGGCGAGCGCTCTCTCCGCGCTTCACCCAGAGTGGCTGTTGCGGCTTTGAGAGCATCCCCCCGGACTGCGCGATTAGGGGAATACTCCTGGGTTACTGGAACTGTCCAGTCCTGCGGGTTTCGAATGGGTTACAAGATGTAAGGGGTAGGGCTGACCCACTGGGTCATCCGTTTCCGACGATGTCGAAGGGCTGTCCGAGCCCTCGCGCCAGAGCGGCGTCGTAGAGGGCGCGAGCGAGGGCCACGTCCTGGAGCGCGAGGCCGGTGGAGTCGAAAACGGTGATTTCGGCATCGCTGGTGCGGCCGGGCTTCTTGCCGGAGACGACTTCACCCAGCGTTCCAGCGATTTGCTCGGGGCGGAGGCGGCCGTCATGCAGCGGCACGTTGACCTCGCCGGAGTGGAGGGCCTGCTCGGTGTCGTCGATGAAGACGCGGCCTTCGGTGAGCAGGCGCGCATCCAGCTCCTGCTTGCCGGGAGCGTCAGCGCCCATGGCGTTGATGTGGGCGCTGGGCTGGAACCACTCGCGCTTCACCACGGGGACGCGGGCGGGGGTGGCGGTGCAGACGATGTCGGCGCCGCAGGCCTCCTGGGTGCTGACGACGCGGCCGCCCTTCTCGGCCTGGAGCGCCTTGGCGGCGGCCTCGGAGGTGTCGGCGAGCAGCAGCTCCAGGCTGTCGCCGAAGAGGGCGCGGTGCGAGTCGATGAGCACGCGGGCCTGCACGCCGCAGCCGACGAGGCCCAGGGTGCGCGGCTGCTTCCTCGCGAGGAACTTGGAGGCCACGCCGCCCGCGGCGCCGGTGCGCCAGGCGGTGAGCAGGGTGCCGTCGAGGATGGCCAGCGGCGAGGCGGTGTCCGGGTCGCTGAGGATGTAGAGGGCGCGGACGGTGGGCAGGCCGTGCTTCTCCGGGTTGCGCGGATGGGCGTTGACCCACTTCACGCCCGCGGCGCCGTCGAGGAACGCGGGCATGGCGCGGAAGTCGCCGTCGTAGGCGGGCAGGGACAGGTACACCTTGGGCGGCATCAGCGACTCGCCGAGCCCGTGGGCACGGAAGGCCCGCTCGACGGCGGCGAGGCCGAGCTCGACGGTGTACAGACTGCGGAGGTCCTTCGCGCTGAGGATGAGGGTGGGCATGGCGGCGCTACATAGCGCTGGCTATGCCGGCTGTGCATCCACCCACTCCGCCAGGATGTCCGCGTGGCAGGGGCCGGGCTTGCACCAGCAGCCCAAGCGTTTGCCACGCAACGTCAGCACGGCGGCGCGGTGGTCCGCGTCATGCCGGGTGCGCAGCGCCAGGTACCAACGGAACGCGTCGAAGGCGTCCTCGTCCGGCCCCATGCGGCGCAGGGCTTCCTGGCGGATGCGTTCCTGCTCCGCCTCCGGAAGCGTCCCCAGCCACGGCGCGAAGTAGGTGCGCAGCATGGCGCCTGGAGTGCGCACGCCTCCGGGCTTGAAGGGGTTGCCGAAGCGGCCGGGCACCGGGTTGCGCGGGCTCGGCTTCGCATAGGCGCGGAAGGCCCGGCCCACGTACACGTCGCAGCCGTCGTGGACATGGACCGCCGTGGTGCGCGTCACGGTCATCGGCGTGGCCTCGCGGACGCTACTTCTTGCGCTTCTTGCCCGCGGCGGGCGCGACGACGGGCTCCGGGGGCTTCTCCGCGGCGGCCTTCAGCGTGTCGCGCTCCTCCTGCACCTTCGCCAACTGCCCTTCCAGCTCGCTGACGCGCTCCTTCAACGTCGCGTTCTCTCCGCGCAGCGTGTCCGCGTCCTTGCGCAGCGTGTTCGCCTCCACGCGCGCCCGCGTCAGCTCGCGCGACGACGTGCAACCCACGGCGAGGGGAACCACCGCCAGCGACACCACCGTCATCCATGCCTTCATGTGATTCAGCTCCTGGACGCCCGAGCCCAGGGCCTTGAGCCCAGTCGGCCCGGCGTCGTGGCGCGGAGCGTAGGCATGGAGCCCGCGTCACAGGAAGCCGCGTCATTTGGTTGTATCTCCAACGACATTGTCGCGGACCTCTTGAATCCAGACGTGCTCCAGTCCCCAGGTGAAGAGCAGCCGATGCTTGGAGAGGACGGTGAAGCCCGGGGCCTCCACCGGCCGCGTCACGGTGAGGATGCGCGTGCCGGGGCGGCAGGTGCGGAAGCGCTCCACCAGCCGGGCCCGCGTCTGCGGTGTCAGCGCCGTCCAGTTGGTGAAGACGTGCGTGGCGTCCTGGAGGTCCGCGCGGGTCGCGTCGCCCACGAGGAGCTGCGCGCCTGCCTTCTCCACGGACTTTCGCGCCAGGTCCACGTGGTGCTGCATCAACTCCACGCCCTGGGCCTCCGCGCCCAGCCAACGCGCGGCCAGCAGCGTGCGGCCCCGTCCCGCGCCCAGGTCCACCAGCCGCGAGCCACGGCCCAGCCCCGCCTTCCAGAAGAGCCACACCCCCGTGTGCACCGGCATCTCGCCGTACATCAGCTCCTTGAAAATCTGCCCGCTCGCTTGGAGGACCCGCGTCGTTTCGAACGAGCGCTTCAAGCGGTAGGGCGAGACGCGCACCTCGCGCAGCCACAGGCCCAGGTAGGGCGGAAGCAAGCGGGGCCGGCGCAGCAGTACCAGGATGTCGAAGAGCCGGGTGAACAGCTCGATGAACACGATGCTGATGCGCAGGACGACCAGTGCCGGCAGGGACATGCCGTAGTCGTCCTGCTCGGGCGGGCTGGAGGAGGGCTCCGTCATGTCCGTGGAGTTCGTGAGGGTAGCACCCAGAGGAACAGCGCCTGTTGCTTCGCGTCAGTGGATGCGCAGCAGCGCCGGGGGCACCGCTCCCGCCACGCGGTTCCATGAGAACATGGGGGGCAGGTATTGCACGTTCAGCGGGGGAGGTGGGAGGACCTGGCTGGCAGGTCGAACTCGCCTGACGTGCGAGCGTGCCTCCAAATCCACTCAGGCATTGGCCCAGGTCACCACCGCGCGCTCCAACTGGTTCGCGGCGAGGTCCTCGGGGTGAATCAGCACGTAGCCCTGGTTCGTGCCCCAGTGGAATCCCGAGGCGTTGTCGAAGTCGATGCGCAAGAGTTGCGCGTACGCACGAAGGGAACTGTCACGCCCGGGAGGCGGCACGAAGGAGTAGGGCTCGTCGAGCCCCGCGCTTCGGTGGCCGGACAGTCGGTGGAGGCCAGGGCGCTGCTCATCCTCCAGATAGCCTGAAGGCGTCCACGCGGTCCATGCCTCGTGGAGTTGCGTGACCCCAGCAGGTAGCGGCGCTTCCCACTCAGCACCTCCAGGGAGTGACCAGCCGGGGATGAACTGCATCCGCGTTTCCCAGCGGCCGATGCATCGAGGCGGCGAGACAGGGCGGGCGCGCGCTTCGGTCGGTTCCGGATACCAGCGCACACGGAACGCGCTGGCGGTGCAGTCCGGTACACGATGATTGCGATCGAGCGCGAAGAGGCCGCGGCGAGGCAATGTGGCAGGTGCGTCACTCAGTTGAGCGAAGTTGAGCTGCCCGAGGAAGTGGAAGCCATCCCACGTCAGGTCCGCCTCTTCGACGTAGGGAATGCCGCCGAACTTGCTATCGAGCGCGGAGAGCACGGGCTGCGCGGCCCTGTGGCCTAGCAGCCTGTGGAGGATGGAGGGCCGGAGGGGCGAGCGAGAGACGCGCTCCGAGCGGATGTACAGACACGGGGCGGGTGCCGTTTCGAGGAACCGCTCGATGTCGGACTCGAGTCCCGGTGCGTGGGAGCGGAGCATCCGCCGGAGGTCCTCGGAGAGTTCGAGTGGAGGTTTCATGGCATCGAGTCTCCCGTGGGGACGGCGCATGTGTTGTTGATGCCTGGGGGAGCTTGCCCGATTCGAGTCAGTCACCGCCGCTAGTTTGACGGGGCGCCTCGCATGGCATCGAGGCCACGGGGATGCCCATGCGGCTGTCTTGGATGCTCTTGTTGCTGCTCATCGGGCCCGCGTGCTCGACGGTGCGTGTGGTGCGTCTGGACATGGGAGAGGCTGCGCCCATCGTGCACGCACCGCGTGATGCGGAAGGCGCCAGTTCCGTGGAGTTGGACGATGAGGCGTTCGAGACCGCCGTGGTGTCATTGGCCCGGGATGTGAGGCCCTCCCTGCATCCACTGCGCGATGCGCGGCGGCGCTTCGGTGTACCGGACAGGAGTGGGGTCTACGCGTACGAGCATCGAAGCCAGCGGCTGATTCCCGTGGAGGAGCGCGCGGACGGTCCGCGCCTGTTGATGGCCTATGCGGACGAGGCGCTGACGCGCGACTACGGCCAATGGTGCGTGCGGAAGCGGCAACCGGGTGACTGCCTTCGGCTGCTGGATGAAGGCCCTCTGCTGGCCAGCGATGGAAAGTACACGCTGGCGATGGCCATCGCCATGGACTCGGTCTGGGACGAGACGGTTGAGGCTCTGCGCGACATGGCAGACCCGCAAGCCGTGATGGCCACGGTGACAGCGGCCGTCAGCATGTACTTGCTGCTGTGGGCCTTGCCGGAGCCGGTGAGCAAGGGTGTTGCCGCTCTCGTGACGGCAACCGCGATTGCCTACCTGGGCGTGGACACGGTGTGGCGCTTGCTGGATGGGTGGATTGCGCTGGTGCGCCAGGTGGACCGGGCCAGGACCTTCGCGCAGCTCAGCGAGGCGGGTGAGGCTTACGGCGAGGTGCTTGGGGAGAACGCCGCGCGCATCTTCGTCATGCTGGCCACGGCGGCCATCGGGAATACGGCGGGGCTGGCGGCGAAGGCGCCAAGGCTCCCAGGTTCCTCGCAGGCGGCGCTGACCGTTGAGGCGCAGGCGGGCTATCGCTACGCGGCCCTGGGAAGCGTGGAGTCGGTGACGATGACGGCCGATGGCTTCACCGTCGCGCTGGCGCCGCATGCCGTGGCGATGGCGGCCAGTGGCTCTAAAGGTGCGAGCCGCATACAGAAGCACCACATCGCCACGAACAAGAACGACGTCTCCGCTGCGCGTGGTGGGCCGTGGACGCCGAGATTCAAGGCCATCTTCAGACGGGCTGGGATGGAGCTGAAGGACCCTGAGAACATCGTCCCCGTCCCAGCGCACCGCGGACCACATCCACGCGAGTACCATGAGCAGGTCCTCTTCACGCTCGAAGAGGCCACGAGCACCTGTCGTGGCGTCGCCCAATGCCGCGAGGCATTGACCCGGGCCCTGAACCGCCTGGCGCGTGAAGTCTCGACACCCGGCACGCGGCTCAACACACTGGTGACTTCGGGCTCGCAGCGCTAGGAGCGTTCCATCATGCCGACGCGGTACTTCCAGCTCACGGATGACATGTATCTGCCCAATCGCTGGGAGTTGGGAACCCTCGACGGACCGGATGGAGTCCCGGTGCAGCCGGCGCTGCTCAGGAGCGGAACACCTCTATCGCTGAAGGGCCGCTTGAAGGTCGCCATCGAGGAACCTGGAGGCCCGCTCGATTTCACCCATGCGCCGTACAGCATTCCCATCGTGCACGTCCGGGTAGCATCCCTGCTCACGGAGCAGAGCCCAGACGAGGTTCAGTTCCTGCCGGTCGACATTCCCTCGCAGCCCGACCAGTACCTCGTGCTGAACGCTCTTCGGCTCATCCGGTGCATCGATGACGCCCGCTCCTCCGAGGTCCGCTACTGGGAACCGGAGGACGGTATGCCCGAGAAGCTCGGGACCTACTTTTCCATCGCGGGTCTGCGCATCGACCCCACGAAGGCCGGAGGTGCTCGGATGTTCCGGACCTGGGGTTGGCCGGGGGCCCTCATCGTCTCCGAGGACCTCAAGCAGGCCCTGGAACAGTCCGGCGCCACGGGGATGAAGTTCACCCCCGTGTGATGCGGGCGGCTACTCCGGCTTCTTCGCGCCCGTCCGCTGCCAGAACTCGCGCAGCAGAATCGTGGCGAAGCGGGAGTCATTCAGGATGTACCGCCGCCACAGGCGCCTGGGCTCGTTCACCAGCCGGTACAGCCATTCAAAGCCCGCGCGCGAAATCCAAACGGGCGCGCGCTTCGCCGTGCCGGCGATGAAGTCCAACCCCGCGCCAATGCCAATCGCCGTCGTGGGCCCCAGCTTGGAGGTCACCTGCGAAATCCACACCTCCTGCTTCGGGCTGCCCAGCGCCACCAGGAGCAGGTGCGGGTCCTTCTCGCGAATCTTCGCGACAATCGGGTCGTTCTGCGCGTCGCCGCCGTCCAGGCGCACCATGGGCGAATCCCAGCCCACCACCTCCACGCCGTACTGCTCGCTGACGATGCGGCCCACCTTCTCCGCCACGCCGGGGCCCGCGCCCAGCAGGAACACGCGCCACTTGCGCTCCGCCCCCAGCTTCATCAGCGGGAGGATGAGGTCCGAACCGGCGATGCGCTCGGGCAGCGGCACGTCCATGGCGCGCGAGGCCCAGACGATGGGCATCCCATCCACCACTGAAATCGTGGCGCGTGCGTACGCCTCGCGGAACTGCGCGTTGTCCTCGGCCAGCACCACGTGGTCCACGTTGGCGGTGAACACGTAGCCGCCCTGGCGCGAGTCCACCAGCCGGCCAATCTCCGTCACCGCCTCCTCGAAGGTGAGCTGGTCGATGGCGAGCTGGCCGATGTTCAGGCGCGCTCGGCCAGTGGTGAACGGAGTCTGCGGGGGGACGGGCGTCGCGGCGGAGCTCATGGCTTCTTCACCGTCAGGTCGAGCACGGTCATGGAATAGGGCGGCAGCCGCTGGGTCAGGGAGCCCGCGGCCTTCGCACCGGGAGTCTGCTCGGTGAACCCCCCAGGTGCGCCCGAGTAGCCCAGCACGCGCACGCTGTCGAGTGTCCCGCAGCCCTTGAGTTGAATCTGCGCCTGGGCGGCCTGGTCCGGGTCGAAGTTGAGGACCACCGCCACCATCTTCCCGCCCGCCTCGTCGCGCGAGGCGAACACGCTGGTGCCCTCGGCGGCCTTCGCGGGCACCCACCAGTCCTGGAAGCGGCTCCCCTTGCCGTCGAAGTTCCGGAACGCGCGGAACGCCCAGAACACCGGCGAGCCCTCGGTGGGGTACTGCCAGAAGTAGGCGGAGTAGATGTTCTCCTGCGCGAAGCGGCCCAGCGCCTCGGCCTGGGCCAGCCCGCCGCTCATGTGCCGGAAGGCGCCGAAGTTGTACTCACCAATGGAGATGCGCAGGCCCGGGTAGTGGTCGGCGATCCACTCCTTCATGCGCGGAATCAGCCGGATGGGCTCGCCAATCCAGGACTCGTCCTTGTACGTGGGGTCCCACAGCCCGCGCGTGGAGCGGATGCGGCGCGCGTTGGTGGCGGGGTCCGTGTTGCCCTCCAGGCCGACCCCGACGTTCGTCTGTGGATAGAAGTGCAGGTCCACGATGTCGAGCAGCCGCACGCCCGTCTTCTTCTCGTGCTCGCGCAGCTGCCGCAGGTACCAGGGCAGCAGCGGCATGTTGCCGTGCGCGCGCCGGTCGGAGTGCGGCATCTTCCCCGGCGCGAAGTCCGCCGCGGACCACAGGTAGTTCGTCCAGCCCCACTCGGCCGGGCCCGCGATGAGGCCCTCCGGGTCTTCCTTCCGCACCACCGTGCCGTAGGCAATCGTGCGCTCCAGCAGCCCGTCATACGACAGCGGCTCCGGGTGCACGTCGCGGTGCGTGGAGTTCCAGAGCATGGGCTCGTTGTCCAGGATGTACGTCTGGACGCTGCGCTGCCCCCGCTCCTGGTCCTTCTTCCGGATGGCGCGGATCCACTCGGCGATGAACTCCGGTGGGGCCTCGGTGCTGGTGAGCGTCGGTGCGCCGGGCTTCAGCGGCGTGCCATCCCGGGTGAGCCCGTTGCCCGAGCCGTTGTCCTCCTGCTGCTGCGGGCCGAAGCGCGACACGGGGAAGCCCACCGACTTCGCGTCCTTGGCCACCCAACCCAGGATGGGCACCGTCAGCGCGGACGTCATGCCGTGCTTGCGGTTGGACTCCAGGAAGTCGTCGTAGCTCAGGCCGATGTCGACGTTCTGGTAGAACCAGTCGTTCGCGGTGTTCCACGCGCCGCCCAGCTTCCAGTTGTAGCGGGACGTGGGGTTGCCGCCCCAGCGGCGCGTGGTGGCGCCCATCTCGTACTGGTGCTTGTCGCGCTTCTCCGTCAACCCGTCGAAGGCGATGCCGTAGATGAGCGGGCTGATGCGGTGGCTCGGCGCGGTGCAGTCGATGGTCATGGGCGCCTCGCGGCCACTGCCCTGGCCCATGCGTCCGCCCCCCGCGGCCAGCGCGGCGGCGAGGTCTGGCGGCAGCGGCACCAGCGCCACCTTGTCGAACAGCACCCATTCGCGGCCCACGCTCTTGGACGCGCGCAGCACCACGCGGTCGAACGGCTGGCCGCGTGGGTTGAGCTGCTCCATGGGGATGACGATCTCCGACCACTCCCCGTCCTTGCGGACCTGGAGCTCGGGGATGATGGGGACGCGTGGGAAGCTGGCGGCGCCCGGAGCGTCCAGCCGGACCTCCAGGAACTCGCCGAAGGACTCTGGCGCGCTGAAGCGGAACGACAGCGCGCCGAAGGTGCCCTCCAGCTTGGGCCGGTACAGAATCCACCCGGCGTAGTTGAACAGGCGCATGCGCGCCGGCGCGCCCTTGGGGAGCTCGCGCTGCGCCCAGCCGAGGTCCTTCCAGCCGGGGGACAGGCCGCCGTCGTACAGCATCACCGGCGCGGTCTTCTCCGTGCCGGTTGCAGGCGCCGTGGTCGTGGTGCCGCTCGCGCCCGCTGCGTTGTTCGTGTCCGGCGCCGCCGTGGCCTCGTTGCTCGTGCCCGGCGCTTCCGCGCCGACGGCCCGCGCCACGGTTACGGTGCCACCAACCAGCAGCGCACCCGACAGTACAGCGGCACCCGCCTTCGTCCGCGAACGCATCACTCTGTCCTCCATGGGCGCGTTGTCGCCACAGCACCAGCGCGCGACTTCATTCGCGAACGCTTCAAACCGACCTCCACGGCCCCGCTAGAGCGCGACGTCGTCCGTGTCCTTGCGCGGGAAGATGCGGGCGGGAATCCCCACGGCCACGCTGTCCGGCGGCACGTCCTGGAGCACCACCGCGTTGGCGCCGATGCGCGAGCGCGCGCCGATGCGCACCGGTCCCAGGATGCGGGCCCCCGCGCCAATCCAGACGTCATCCTCGATGACGGGATAGCCGTTGTCCTTTGCGGTGCCCACGGTGTTGTTCCCGTAGAAGCGCACGCGGTCGCCGATGCGCGCGTCGCCGCCGATGACGACGCCCAGGCTGTGCACGAAGTACACGCCCTTGCCGAGCGTGACGTCCTTGCCAATCTCAATCCCCATCACCGCCGTCTGCGCCACGCGCAGCACGTGGTTGACCAGGGGGATGCGGTAGGCCAGCGCGGCCTCGCGGGCGCGGTTGAGCGCGGTGATGCGGTACGAATCACTGGTCAGCACCACCTTGGCAATGGACTTCGCGTCCGAGTTGCCATTGGCGGCCTTCGCCAGCTCCAGCGCATCCGTGACGAGCGAGCCAATCATTGATTCCCTGGCCTTCAGCATGGTGTGTGACTACTCCCCCCGGCCCTGCAGGTAGCGGGCGACCTCGCGGGCAATGCCCGTCCAGCCGCCGGCCTCGCCGCGCGCGCCGCGCAGATACTCCATCCCGTACACCACGGAGGTGCCGGCGAAGGCGGCCTTCTCCAGGCCCAGCTTGTCCGCGGCGTTGGCGGCGTGCATCACCGCGCGCGTCAGCACGCGTGACGCGTCCGGCGCCACCAGGGTGGCGGCCAGCAGCGGGCGGGTCAGGGGGTGGGTCTGGAACAGCAGGCGCCACGGATTGACGTCACGCACGTCCGGGTGCTTCCGGGCCACCTGCGTGTCGAACATCCCGTAGCGGTGCGCGCGCTTCAGCCAGCGCTCGAAGGACACGTGGTCACTGCCGTGCAGCACGTACGCGTCACGCGCGAAGACGAAGGCGCAGCCGGCCTTCTCCAGCCGCACGCCCAGCTCCACGTCCTCCGACTGTCCCAATGACTGGTCGAAGCCGCCCACGCCCGCGTAGTCCGCGCGGGGGAAGGACACGTTGCCGGTGAACAGGTGGACGCCGCGGGCGCGGGCGCCGGGCGTGGAGAGCTCCTCGGCCATGCGGTTGTTGAGGTACGCGTACCAGCGCTCGAACAACGGCATGTCGCCAATGGACGGGTCCGGCCGGATGCGGCCCAGCACCACGGTGCGCGAGCCCTCCGGATGGTGCGCCAGGTGCCGCTCCAGGAAGTCCGGGGCCACCTGCATGTCGTCATCCGTGACGAGCACCACGTCACCCCGGGCGGCCATGACGCCCCGGTGCCGGGCGGCGGCGGCGCCCGCGTTCTGCTGCACCTCCACGCGCAGGGTGTAGGGCAGGGCCAGAGCCCGCAGCGGCTCGCGGGTGGGCTCCTTGGAGCCGTCGTCCACCACGACGACCTCGAACTGCTCGGGCGGCAGCGTCTGCCCGGCCAGCTGCCACAGCAGCCGGGTGATGAGGGGCAGCCGGTTGTACGTGGCGATGACGACGCTGAGCCGGGGCGCGGAGGTGGAGCTCATGCCTTCTTCTTCTGGGACGCCGCCCGGCGCTGCTTCTTCGTCAGCCGGGGAAAGGTGACGCTGCCGAGGAAGCGCTCGCGGCCCACGAACTCCAGGGTCTTGCTGGCGGCGCCGAAGTCCGTCTCGCCCAGGGTGACGCAGAGGAGGCAGCCGTCGGCGGCCAGCGCCAGCGGCAGGCTGGCCGGATGGGTCATCAACGAATCGATGACGGCGACCACACGCTCGCCCCGGGACACGCGCTCGCGCAGCTCCAGCACCTTCTGCGCGGCGGCCGTGGGCGACAGGCCGGTGGCGTCTTCCAGGTGGACCTTCTGCGTGTAGGCGTAGGGCGCGCCCGCCTCCAGCACGGCCGTGGCGGCATCCAGCGCCGGAGCACCCGGGTGGGCTGGCACCACCGTGAGGAAGCTCCACGCGTGGCGCTCCAGGGCGAACCACAGCCGTTGCAACGCCGGGGACGGAATGGCGCTGTCGGTCGAGCTGGCGTCGGCGGGAGGTGCGCTGGAATCGGCTGCCATGGGGAGGGGCTCGGTATAGCGCAACGCGTGGCGCCGGCCCAACGGCCTCTCCGGGCAGTCCGGGGCGCGGCGGCCCGCCTGGCTGCCGCGGAGCGCGCCTGCGACGCGTGCCAGTCACCGCCTCCCGAACCGGGCGTTCCGCCGCGCGCTCCCCAGTCGGCCCGGCGGGGCGCGTGAAGCCCTCCCCACCGCGAGCGTGAAGCGAGTGTGACGGGCTGGGTACGCGCCTACCCACGCCGTGGCAGGGGCAGGCAGGCGTGTTATGCCATCCACCGTGCAGAAGATTGGCTATTTGATTCCCGAGTTCCCCGGACAGACGCACATCTTCTTCTGGCGCGAGCTGCAGGCGCTCCAGGGGAAGGGCGTGACGCCGGAACTGGTGTCCACGCGTCCGCCTCCCGCGCGCATCATCTCGCACAGCTGGGCGCGCGAGGCCATGTCGCGCACGGAGTACCTGACGCCGCCGGGGCCGCTGGGGGTCGCCAAGGCCGCCGCGGAGGTGGCCCGCGCCATGCCCACGGGCTGGGCCCGGTGTCTGGCCTCCATCGCCCGAGCGGAAGGGCTGGACGCGAAGGGCCGCGCGCAGCTGCTGGCCTTCGCCGTCATGGGCGGCCGGCTGGCGTCGCTGGCGCGGGAGCGGGGCTGGACGCACGTCCACGTCCATTCATGCGCCAACGCCGCGCACGTGGCGCTCTTCGCGAACCTCCTGTCGGGGTTGCCCTACAGCCTGACGTTGCACGGGCCGCTGGATGATTACGGCCCCAACCAGCGCGAGAAGTGGCGGCACGCGCGGTTCGCCTTCGTGATTACGAAGAAGCTGCTCAAGGAAGTGAATGACGAGCTGGCCGGCGCGCTGCCGTCGCGCATCGAGCTGGCGCCCATGGGCGTGGAGCTGCGCAAGTTCAACCGCTCCGTGCCCTACTCGGCGTGGACGGGTGAAGGCCCGCTGCGCATCTTCTCCTGCGGCCGCCTCAACCCCTGCAAGGGCCACGCGGACCTCATCGACGCGGTGGGGATGTTGCGCGCGAAGGGGCTGGACGCGCGGCTGTCCATCGCGGGTGAGGACGAGGCCGGCGGCACCACGTACCGCAAGGTGCTGGAGGCCAAAATCCAGGAGACGGGCCTGAGCGACGCGGTGACGTTGCTGGGCGCGGTGAGCGAGGACACGGTGCGCGGTGAAATCGAGCGCGCGCACATCTTCTCGCTGGCGAGCCTCCAGGAGCCGTTGGGCGTGGCCATCATGGAGGCCATGGCCATGCGCGTGCCCGTGGTGGTGACGGGCGCGGGTGGGGTGCCGGAGTTGGTGGATGACGGGGTGGACGGAATCCTCGTGCCCCCGCAGCAGCCCCGCACCCTGGCGGACAAGCTGGAGGCCGTGGCGCGCGACGCGCAGGAGGCCCACCGGCTGGGTGAGGCGGGCCGTCGCAAGGTGGAGACGACGTTCAGCAGCGAGCGCAGCGCGGACATGCTCGCGCAGATGCTCCAGCGGGCGGTGGTGTAGCGGGCCACACGGTAGGAGGTCCCGCCGCGCTGGAAGGTGTTGCCAGGCCGTCACTGGCCCGGTGCGGGCCTTCCGCGGACTGGTGGGAGTCCTGGGGCGGCACCATGATGGGGCCGTCCTGACCGGGGGGCGCTGGGTTCGCCCGCCTGGCGGAGACCCGCGGGCACGGCGGGTTGGACCCGTTGCGAAATCCCCCCCTGGCGCATTACCGCCAGGGGTCAGGCACGAAGGGAGGCATCGCGGGTGAAAATGCCCGAGCAACCCACGTTCCATGCGCTCACCCGGCTGGAGCCGCTCGCCACGAGTGTCCTGCTGGTGGACGACAACGCGGCCAACCTGCTCGCGCTGGAGGCTGTCCTGGAGCCGTTGGGTCAACGGTTGGTGAGGGCGTCTTCAGGCCCCGAGGCCCTGCGATGGCTGCTTCGGGAGGAGTTCGCCGTCATCCTGCTGGACGTGCAGATGCCCGGCGTGGACGGCTTCGAGACGGCCCGCCTCATCCGCCAGCGCCAGCGCACCCGCTACACGCCCATCATCTTCCTCACCGCGCACGGCCGCGATGAAGCCCACCTGGTGCACGGCTACGCGGTGGGCGCGGCGGACTACGTGGTGAAGCCCTTCCACCCGGACGTGCTGCGCTGGAAGGTGGAGGCCTTCGTCGGGCTGTACCTCCAGCAGCAGCGGCTCCAGCGGCACGAGTCCGCGCTGTGGGAGCGCGAGCGCCGGATGCTGGAGCAGCAGGGCGAGCTGCGCTTCCGCCGGCTGGTGGACACCATGCCCCAGTTCGTCTGGGAGCTGCTGCTGGATGGCACCATCGGCTACGCCAACCGGGGCTGGCTGGACTACGCGGGGCTGTCGCCGGAGCAGGGGCGGAAGTGGAAGGACACGCTGTACTGCCTGCACCCGGAGGACGTCTCCTGCCTTCGGAACGCCTGGAAGGAAGCCCAGCGCGAGGGCCAACCGCTGGAGCAGGAGTGCCGGCTGCGGCGGGCGGATGGCGAGTACCGCTGGTTCCTGACGCGCACGATTCCAGAGCGCGACGAGCAGGGGCAGCTCGCCGGCTGGGTCTCCACGGCGACGGACATCGACGACGCGCGCCGGGCGGTGGAGACGCTGCGGGCGGCCAGTGAAGCGAAGGACATGTTCCTCACCATGGCGGCGCACGAGCTGCGCACGCCGCTGCAGGCCGCGCGGGGGTATGCGCACCTGGCCTCGGTGAAGGCGGGCGACACGCTGGCGCCGGGCGTGGACAAGGCGCTGCACGGCATCCACCGCAGCGTGAATCGCATGGCGAAGCTGGTGGAGAACCTGCTCGACGTGGGGCGCATCCAGCGGGGCGAGCTGCACGTGGAGCCGAAGGCGCTGGACGTGGGCGCGCTGCTGCGCGACGTGGCCGAGCACTTCGAGCCGCTGCCCGAAGGCCAGCACATCGAGCTGGACGCCCCCGAGGGACTGGTGGTGCCGGGAGACCGCGAGCGGCTGGACCAGGTGTTCACCAACCTGGTGTCGAACGCGCTGCGCTACTCACCGGAGGGCGGGCGCATCCGGCTCGCCGCCCGCGAAGAGGCGGGGCGCGTGCACGTGGAGGTGGTGGACCACGGGCTGGGCATCCCCGGCGAGAAGCTGGAGGACATCTTCGAGCGCTTCGGCCGCGCGCACGGGATTTCCTACGGCGGGCTGGGCCTGGGCCTGTCGATTGCGCGGGGCATCGTCGAACGCCACGGCGGGCGCATCTGGGCGGAGTCTCCCGGCAGCCAGGGCATGGGCAGCACCTTTCACGTCGTGCTGCCGGTGGAGCCGGGCAAGCCCGCGCCATGACGCCGCCGGGCCGCCTGCCTGGGTTGGCGGAAGAGGGGGAGGCGGATGGAGCCCGAGGCCGAGCCGGTCCACGAAGACGAGCTGCGTGACGCGTGGCCGGCGCTGTCGGCGCAAGAGCGGGTGGATGGTTTCCACCTGCTGCCGCCCGAGCGCGCGCGGGACTTCTTCGCCACCCTGAATGCTCCCGCGCAACTGGGGCTGCTCGAGGCGCTCTCGCCCGGGGAGCGGGGCACGTGGCTGCGGGCGATGGCGCCGGATGACGCGGCGGATGTCGTGCAGCGGCTGTCTCCCGAGGCGCGGGAGGCCTGGCTGGCCCTGCTCGACGCGCCGTCCCTGCGTGAGGTGCGGGCGCTGCTGGCGTATGGCGAGGACGCGGCGGGGGGGCTGATGAACCCGCGCTTCGTCCGGGTGCGGCCGGAGCTGCGCATCGACGAGGCCCTCAGCTACCTGCGCCGGCAGGCCCGCGAGCAGGTGGAGACCGTCTACTACGCCTATGTGCTGGACGAGGCCCAGCGACTGGAGGGCGTGGTCTCCCTGCGCCAGCTCTTCCAGGCCACGCCGGACAAGGCGGTGCGGGAGGTGATGCGCACGGACCTGATTCGCGTGCGGGACGACACGGACCAGGAGGAGGTGGGGCGCCTCTTCGCCCGGTACGGCCTGGGGGCCATCCCCGTGGTGGACGACCAGGGGCGGATGAAGGGCATCGTCACCGTGGATGACATCGTCAGCGTGGTGCAGGCGGAGGCCACCGAGGACATCCAGAAGGTCGGTGGCACGGAGGCCCTGGGGGCGCCGTACCTGGAGGTGGGCCTGCCCGCCATGCTGAAGAAGCGCGCGGGCTGGCTGCTGGTGCTCTTCCTGTCGGAGATGCTCACCGCCACCGCCATGACGCGCTACCAGGATGAGATTGCCCGCGCGGTGGTGCTCAGCCTCTTCGTGCCGCTCATCATCTCCGCGGGAGGCAACGCCGGCAGTCAGGCCTCCACGCTGGTCATCCGCGCGTTGGCGCTGGCGCAGGTGCGCCTGCGGGACGTGGTCCGCGTGCTGCGGCGGGAGCTGCTGTCCGGCCTGTCACTGGGGCTGGTATTGGGCTCGGTGGGCGTGGCGCGCATCCTGCTCTGGCAGGCGCTGTTCCACCTCTACGGCGAGCACGCCTTCCGGGTGGCCCTCACGGTGGGGCTGGCGGTGCTGGGCGTGGTGACGTGGGGGACGCTGGCGGGTTCGATGCTGCCGTTCCTGCTGCGGCGGCTCGGCTTCGACCCCGCGAGCGCGTCCGCGCCCTTCGTGGCCACGCTGGTGGACGTCAGCGGGCTGGTCATCTACTTCACCACGGCGGAGCTCATCCTCCGGGGCACCCTGTTGTAGCCGCCGCGCTCAGCGCGGGTTCGCGGCGGAGGAAGGGGCGTCCTCGTTGGGATAGGTGATGGCGCCCGGCGGTGGCACGGGCGCGGCGGGCGCGGGGCCCAGCAGCCGGCTGTGGGGCATGGGCCACGCGCCGGTGCGCACGGCGAGCTTCCCCGTCATGGCCACGGCCAGCGATATCTGGAACGTGCAGATGTACGAGATGATGCCCATGTCCCCGAACACCTGGTTGATGTACGTGGCCACCAGTCCCACGATGACGAGCGCGGCGGCGCGGTACTCCGAGACGTTGGTGCGGTGATACGAGCGCACCACCAGGTAGATGGTGACGGCCAGGTACATCCACACGCCCGTGTAGCCCAGCAGCCCCCCGAACGCGAACAGCCCCAGCAGTGAGTTGTGCGGGTGGAAGCGGTACTGGGGGAAGACGAAGGCGATGTCCGGCAGTGGGATGGGCTCCAGGAACTCGTGCCCGTAGCCGGTGCCCAGGATGGGGAACTGGGCCCACGTGGCAATCATGTCCAGGTTCTCGATGTCGCGGTAGTCCAGGTTGCCTTCGCCGCCCTGGCCGTCAATCAGCGAGCGGATGGTCTGCACCGGCGCGAAGACGGACGAGCCGGAGTTCCACCCCGCCGCGATGTACACGATGATGAAGGGCGCGAAGAACGGCAGCGTCCGCACCAGGAACCGCTTCAGCGGCGTCCACGGGTTGATGAGGAAGGCCGCCAGCAGACAGCCGGCGAAGCTGACATAGGCCAGGCGCCGGTCGTTGAAAATCATCCCAATGCCAATGAAGGCGATGATGGCCAGGCCGCGCAGCATGTGCGCGGACTTGGGCTTCTCGACGAAGCGCATCACCGCCACCAGCAGGGCGAAGACGAACGTCATCGAGTCAGAGTGGGACGTGGTGTACTCCACCTCCACGCCCAGCTCGTGCACCACGACCATGGCGAAGTAGGTGCTCACCGCGGACTTGGTGAGGCCCGCCAGGATGATGGTCTTCGCGAAGGCGGGCCAGTCCTCCGGGCCCCGCATGGCGTAGTGATACATCGCCACGATGAAGGGCATCATCGCGGCCTGGTGCCATTGCCACAGCGAGTTCTTGATGTCCCCGCCCCGGGCGATGCCGCGCACCTCCATCCAGAGGATGGCGACCAGGGACAGCGCCACCACGGCGATGAGCGGCCGGGGCATGGGCAGCGGCTCCGGGTCGATGGTGGACTTCGTCACCCGCCGGTACATCGCCAGCCCCATCAACCCGAGGATGAGCACGTCCACCAGCGGGAAGCGCAGCGCCCCGATTTTGGTGATGTAGCTGAGCTGCGCGAACATCAGCTCGCCCAGCGGGTGGAGCGGCGAGGGCCACAGGCCGGACTGGGGCCGCTCTGGCACGTAGTCCACCGCCAGGACGAGCCAGGTCACCACCAACACCGGGTACTTCACCGGCACCTTCAGGATGACCCACACCACCCCCAGGCACAGCACTGGGGCCAACGCGACCACGGGGTGGATGACGGCGCCGCCCACGGTGGCCAGCACCAGGAAGACAAGCAGTGCGCCGTAGCGCAGGTAGGGCGGCCGGTCGGGTGCGTACATCGAGACCCGGAGGAGGCTACATCCGGAGAGCGGGTTGGGATAGATGGAGTGGCACGTATGCCTGCTCCCCGCCCACGCGTCCTCCTGATTGCCGAGCTGTGCAACCCCGACTGGGTGAGTGTCCCGCTCGAAGGCTGGTCGCTCTACCGCGCGCTGGCCGAGGTGGCGGATGTGCACCTGGTCACCCACGTCCGCAACCGGGAGAACATCCTCAAGCAGGGCGTGCAGGAGGGCTCGCAGTTCACCGCGCTGGACTCCACGCCGGTGGAGAAGCCGCTCGACAAGGTGGGCGAGGTGCTGCGGGGAAAGACGGGGGTGGGCTGGACGACGGCCACCGCGCTGAGCGCGCTGCCCTACTACTACTTCGAGGAGGTGCTCTGGCGCCGCTTCGGCCCGCGCATCGAGGCGGGTGAGTTCGACCTGGTGCACCGCTACACGCCCATCAGCCCCACCACGCCCAGCACGCTGGCGGCGCGGTGCAAGAAGGCGGGTGTGCCCTTCGTCATGGGGCCGCTCAACGGTGGCCTGCCCTGGCCCAAGGGCTTTGGCGGCGCGCGGCGGCGGGAGAAGGAGTGGCTGAGCTACATCCGTGACGTCTACAAGCTGATGCCCTTCTACAAGTCCACGCGGGAGAACGCGTCCGCCATCATCACCGGCTCGCGCGCCACGCGGGGGCAGGTGTCGGGGCAGTGGCAGGGCAAGACGGTGTACGTGCCGGAGAACGCCATCGACACCCGGCGCTTCGGCACGGCGAAGTCGGAGGGCCCGGTGGAGCTGCCCCTGCGCGTGGCCTTCGTGGGCCGCTTCGTGCCGTACAAGGGCATGGCCATGCTGATGGAGGCCGCCGCGCCGCTCATCCGCGAGGGCAAGGTGGTGCTGGAGTACATCGGTGACGGTCAGGAGATGGCCAACCTCCGGGCGCAGGCGGCGCGTGAGGGAATCGAGTCCGGCGTCACCTTCGCCGGTTGGGTGAAGCACCAGGAACTCCAGGGCCGGCTGGCGAAGAACCACATCTTCGGCTTCCCCAGCGTGCGCGAGTTCGGCGGCGCGGTGGTGTGCGAGGCCATGGCGCTGGGGCTGGTGCCCATCGTCATGGACTACGGCGGCCCGGGGGAAATCGTGAGCCCGGCCACCGGCTTCGCCATCCAGATGGGGACGCCGGAGGAAATCGTCCTGCGCGTGCGCGAGGTGCTGACGAAGCTGGCGGCGGACCCGTCCGTCATCCGCCCCATGGGTGAGCGCGCCCGGGAGCGCATCTTCAAGTACTTCACCTGGAAGGCGAAGGCGGAGCAGGTGCTGGAGGTGTACCGCTGGGTGAAGGGCGAGCGCGGCCAGCCGGACTGGGGCATGCCGCTGGCGGACTGAGGCGCGGCCTCATTCGTCCAGGTCCAGCTTGCGGTACAGCGTGCGCCGGTTGATGCCCAGGATGCGCGCGGCGGCGGCCTTGTTGCCACCCTGCGCCTCCACCACCCGGCGCACATAGGCGCGCTCCACCTCTTCCAGGGGTGCGTCCTCGCCCGAGGCCCGGCTGAGCAGCGACGTCAGGCCGTTGTCGCCGCCGCCCGGGAGGTCGAAGTCCTCCGGCACCAGCGTGTCGTGGTCCGCCAGGGCCACCGCGCGCTCCAGCAGGTTGGCCAGCTCGCGCACGTTGCCGGGCCACGCGTGGGCCAGCAGTCGCTTCAGCGCGGTGGCGGACACGCCCAGCACCTCGCGTTGCTGCTGCTCGCCCAGGCGCCCGAGGAAGAAGTCCACCAGGGGCAGGATGTCCTCGCGCCGCTCGCGCAGCGGGGGCACCTCGATGCGGATGACGTTGAGGCGGTAGTAGAGGTCCGCGCGGAAGCGGCCTTCACGCAGCAACACCTCCAGCGGCTGGTTGGTGGCGGCCAGCACGCGGGCGCGCACGGGTGTCTCCGTGCTCGAGCCCAGGGGCCGCACGCGTCCCGTCTCCAGGGCCTGGAGCAGCTTGGCCTGCACCTCCAGCGACAGCTCGCCCACTTCGTCCAGGAAGAGCGTCCCGCCGCCGGCCGACACGAAGACGCCGGCCCGGTCCTCGCGCGCGTCGGTGTAGGCGCCGCGCCTGGCGCCGAACAGCTCGCTCTCCGCCAGCCCCGAGGGCAGGGCCGCGCAGTTGAGCTGGAGGAAGGGCTGGGTGCGCCGCGCGCTGGATTCGTGGATGAAGCGCGCCAGGGCGCTCTTGCCGGTGCCTGTCTCGCCGGTGAGCAGCACGGTGGCGTCGCTGCGCGCCGCGCGGCGGGACACCTCCAGCGCCTTCTGCATGGCGGGGCTGCGGGCCACCAGCCCGCCGGGCGTGTCGCCGGGGACGGCCGCGCGCAGGCGCACGATTTCGCGGCGCAGTTGCCGCTCCCGGAAGGCGCGCTCCAGCGTGAGGACGAGCGCGTCGATGTTGAAGGGCTTGGTGACGAAGTCGCAGGCGCCGGCCTTCACCGCCGCCACCGCCAGCTCCACGCTGCCGAAGGCGGTGATGAGCACCACCAGCTGGCCCGGCTTGCGCGTCAGCAGCGCCTCCAGCACCTCCGTGCCGCGCATGCGGGGCATCTCCACGTCGGTGATGACCAGGTCGAAGGACTCGCGCTCGAAGAGGGCCAGCGCCTCCTCGGGCGAGGTGCGTCCCACCGCCTCGTAGCCCCGCGCGTCCAGGGCTTCGCAGAGGAAGTCCACCACCCCCGCGTCATCATCCAGGATGAGCAGGCGCTTTCTGGGAGTGCTCATACCGCCCCCGTTCCTTCTTCCTTCTCGGAAGGAATGTGCACGACGAAGTGAGTGCCCAGGCCCGGGCGTGACGTCACCGTCACGGCGCCGCCGTGCTCCGCGACAATGGCCTTCACCACCGGCAGGCCCAGGCCCGTGCCGGCGTGGGCGCTCCAGGTGGTGAAGAAGGGCTCGAAGACGCGCTCCAGCGCCGCGTCATCCATGCCCACCCCGGTGTCCTCCACGGACAGGCGCACGCCGTGGCGCTCGCGCAGGCCGGGGGCGGGGTGGAAGGTGGACGGCGCCAGCGTCACCCGCACCTCGCCGCCACGGGGCGTGGCGCGCAGCGCGTTGGTGAGCAGGTTGAGCGTCACCTGCTGCAAGCCGTCTCCGTCCGCCAGCACGCGGGGGAGCGGCTCCTCGGAATGGAACGTCAGCCGGACGTCGCGCCCGCGCGCGTCGAACTCCAGCAGCTCCACCACCGCGCGCACGGAGGCGAGCGCGTCCAGGGACTCCAGCTTCGACGGCTTGCGGCGGGCCAGGTCCAGGAGCTGGCGGACGATGCGCTCGATGCGCTCCGACTGCTCCACCAGGATGCGCGCGTTGCGCCGCACGTCGTCGGGCAGCTCGGCGCGCGCGGCCAGGGCCTGGGCCCGTCCGTTGAGGATGAGCAGGGGGGAGCCGATTTCGTGCGCCAGCCCCGCGGACAACTGTCCCACGGCGGCCAGCTTGTCCACGCGCCGCAGGCCCGCCTCCAGTGCCAACCGGGATTCGGCCTCGGCCGACAGCCGCTGCCGCGCCTCGCCCAGCTCCTTCACCATGCCGTTGAAGGCGTGGACGACCTCGCCCACCTCGTCGTCACTGCCGGGCGTCACGGTGGCCGTGAAGTCGCCGCCGCGCACCGCGCGCATCGCGCCCACCACGCGCTCCAGGGGACGTCGGAGGTAGAGCATCAGCAGCAGCCAGCCCACCAGGGAGATGCCGGTGATGAGCGTCAGCACCGACAGCACGGTGGCGCGGCTGGTGGACTCCAGGTCCTGCCGCAGCCCGTCCAGCGGCTTCACCACGGCGAGCGCCCCCACCACGTTGGTGTTGTCGTCGCTGTGCAGGGGCAGGACGATGAGCAGGTGCGACAGCTTCTCGGGGCCCGCGAAGTGGGTGAGGGAGTGGTGCGTCTTCAGCACCCGCCGGGCGGCATCCTCCACCAGGTGCAGCGTCTGCGAGCTGCCCGGGGAGCGCACCAGTGGCACGGCCTGGGCATCGAAGACGAAGACGTCCACGGTCGGGTCCCGGTGGTCCAACGACTCGAGGATTTCGTTCACGTCCGCCGCCTGCCCGTCCCGCAGCGCGTTCTCCATGGCCACCTGGAGCGCCGTGGCCAGCAGTCGCGCTGCGTGCTCGGTGGCCGTCCGCAGGTCGTGCTCCTCCTTCTGGAGTTGGCTGTAGCCGTAGGCGCCCAGGATGACGGCGCTCGTCAGCGTCAGGCCCAGGCCCAGCTTCGTGGAGATGCGCACGCCGGACACTGTGGCGAAAGTGCACAGGTGGTTCAATAAGCACCAGTTGCGCCTGCTCGCTGAGTGTCGCCGTCCTCAATGATTCTCGTGGGTTGAACGTCCGGCGCGGTGGACCGGGACTTGCCCTGGGGCTGGGGCATGAACAGGACCCTGCTCCTTGGCCTCTGGGCCTTCTCCGCCGCCTGCTCGGGCGCGGGCACCTCCTCCGCTCCCGCCGAGCGCGCCTCGCCCGCCCCCCTGAAGGAAGGCGTGGTGCAGCTCGCCGAGGCCTCGCGGGCCTTCATCACCGTCACCCCGGTGAAGGCGGAGGCCAGCAGCGCGGCGCTCCAGGCCCCCGCGCGCGTGGCCTTCCGGGACGGGGCGCTGTCGCGGCTGGTGGCGCCCCTGGCGGGCCGGGTGGTGAGCGTCCACGTGCGTACGGGCGACACGGTGAAGCCGGGCGACGCGCTGGTGACGCTGGACTGCCCGGAGGCCGCGGCGTCGCGCACGGCGGTGGCCACCGCGACGGCGGCGCTGCGCGAGGCCCAGTCCGCCTTCGAGCGCGAGGCGCGCATGTTCGAGCAGGGCGTCACGACGGAGCGTGAGCGCCTGTCCGCGGAGACGCGGCTGGCGGAGGCGCGGGCGGAGCTGGCGCGGGCGCAGGCGTCCGTGGGCTTCGTGGGCACCGGCAGCGGCACCACCGTGGTGCTGCGCGCGCCGATGGCGGGCACGGTGCTGAGCCGGAGCGCGGCGGAGGGCATCGCCGTGCAGCCGGGCGGAGACGTGCTGGTGGAGGTGGGGGACCCTTCGGCGCTGTGGGTGATGGCGGACGTGTTCGAGCGCGACCTGCCGCTGGTGCGTGAGGGCGCGCGGGTGCGGGTGACGATGCCGTCAGTGCACGCGCCGCTGGAGGGGAAGGTGGACTCGGTGGGCGCGGTGGTGGCGAGCGGCTCGCGGACGGCGCCGGTGCGCATCACCCTGGACACGCAGGAGCCGGGACTGCGGCCCGGCATGTTCGGGCGCGTGCGCATCGACTCGCCGGACGCCAGCCTGACGCTGCCGGTGGAGGCGGTGCTGCTGCGCAACGGCAAGGACTCCGTGGTGTACGTGCAGCAGGACGCGGGCACCTTCGAGCGGCGGCCCGTCGTCGTGGCGCAGCCGGTGGAGGGACGGGTGCAGGTCATCGCGGGCCTGTCGCCGGGGGACCCGGTCGTCACCCGGGGCGCGCTGTTGCTGGATGGCGCGGCGGACCAGCTCCTCTAGGCGCGGCGAGGACACCTACCCATGCTGCGAGCACTCATCGCGTTCTGTGTCCGAAGCCGCCTGCCCGTCCTGCTGCTGACGCTGGGCATCGGCCTCTTCGGTGTGAAGGCCTATCTCGAAACGCCCGTGGAGGCGTTTCCGGATGTCACCAATCTCCAAGTGAATGTCATCGCGCAGATGCCTGGGCTGGCGCCCGAGGAAATCGAGCGGCAGGTGACGGTGCCCCTGGAGCGTGTGCTCAACGGCACGCCGGGCATGGTGCAGATGCGCAGCGAGAGCCTCTTCGGGCTGTCGCTCATCTTCCTCACCTTCGATGACGGCGTGGACCCGTTCAAGGCGCGCACCATCGTCGGGGAGCGCATGTCCAACGCGGACACGCCGGACGGCGCGGACGTGCGGCTGGCGCCCGAGGCCACGCCGCTGGGCAAGATCTACCAGTTCCGCGTGCTGAGCGACCGGCACACCCTCACCGAGACGCGCTCGGAGATGGAGTGGAACATCGCGCGGCACCTGCGCCAGGTGCCCGGCGTGGCGGACGTGCTCAGCCTGGGCGGCTTCCTCAAGGAGTTCCACGTCCAGGTGGACCCGTCGCGGCTGCTCGCGCACGAGCTGACGCTGGCGGACGTCACCGAGGCGCTGGAGCGCTCCAACCGCAACGTGGGCGGCGGCTTCCTGCGCCAGGGCGACCAGGAGTTGCTCATCCGCGGTGTGGGCTACCTGCGCAACGCGCGGGACGTGCAGGGCATCGTCCTCAAGAGCGAGGACGGCACGCCGGTGACGGTGGGCGACGTGGCGCGGGTGGTGGCGTCGCACACGCCGCGTCGCGGCTCGGTGAGCCACAACCTGGACATGGACGTCACCGAAGGCGTCGTCCTGCTGCGCCGGGGCGAGAACCCCAGCACGGTGCTGGAGGGCGTGCACGCCAAGGTGGAGGAGCTGAACTCGCGGGTGCTGCCCAAGGGCATGCGCATCGAGCCCTTCTATGACCGGAACGACCTGGTGGGGCACACGCTGTCCACGGTGCACCACAACCTGCTGCACGGCGCGCTGCTGGTGGTGGCGGTGGCGTGGCTGTTCCTGCGCAGCCTGCGCTGCTCGCTCATCGTCGCGTCCGTCATCCCCCTGGCGCTGCTGACGGCCTTCATCGGCCTGAAGATGGTGGGCCTGCCCGCGAACCTCATCTCCATGGGCGCCATCGACTTCGGCATCCTGGTGGATGGCGCGGTGGTGCTGGTGGAGAACGTGCTGCACGAGGCAGGGGTGCAGCGGCCCCGGCGGCGCAAGGAGATGCTGGGGCTCATCCTGCGCTCGGCGCTGGATGTGGCGCGGCCGACGTTCTTCGCGATGGCCATCATCATCGCCGCGCTCATCCCCGTCTTCACCCTGGAGCGCGTGGAGGGCCGCATCTTCCGGCCGCTGTCGCTGACGTACAGCTTCGCGCTGGTGGGCGCGCTCGTCTTCGCGCTGACGGTGGTGCCCGCGCTGTGCGCGCTGCTGCTTCGGCCGAAGGACGCGGAGGTGAAGGAGCCGAAGCTGCTCACCACGCTGCGGGAAGGCTACGGCCGCGCGGTGACGTGGCTGATGCCGCGCAAGCCGCTGGTGTTCGCGAGCATGGCGGCGCTGGTGCTCTTCACCGGCGTGGTGGGCTCGCGGGTGGGCAGTGAGTTCCTTCCGGAGCTGGACGAGGGCGACATCAACATCTTCGTGGAGATGCCGGCCAGCATCTCCCTGGGCAAGGGCGCGGACCTCCTCCTGGAGGTGCGGCGCAGGCTGCTGGACTTCCCGGAGGTGAAGGAGGTGCTCGTCGAGCAGGGGCGCCCGGAGGACGGCACGGACAACGAGGCCGTCAATATGGGCAAGACGTTCGTCCGCTTCAACGCCGAGGAGACGTGGCGCAAGGGCTGGGACAAGGAGCGGCTGGTGCGGGAGATGCGCGCCTCGCTGCTGGAGATTCCAGGCGTCAGCTTCAACTTCTCGCAGCCCATCAAGGACAGCGTGGAGGAGGCCATCAGCGGCGTGCGCGGCAAGGTGGTGCTGAAGATTTTCGGCACGGACCTGGCGGCCATGCGCGGCACGCTGGAGCAGGCCGTCACGTCGCTGCAGAACGTGGAGGGCGTGGTGGACCTGGGGCTCTATCGAGACTCCAGCGTGCCGCAGCTCCAGGTGGTGCTGGACCGTCCCGCGCTGGCGCGTGCCGGCATCGACGTGTCCACCGCGCAGGACCTGGTGGAGACGGCCCTGGGTGGCCGGGTGGTGACGGAGCTGTGGGAGCAGGAGCGGCCCGTCCCGGTGCGTGTCATCCTGCCGGGCACGGAGCGTGACGACGAGGCGCGCATCGGCGGCATCCTGGTGCCCACCGCCAGTGGCGGACACGTCCCGCTGCGCGAGGTGGCGCGGCTGGAGAAGGCGCTGGGCCGCGCGAGCATCAACCGCGAGGCGAACAGCCGCACCCTGGCGCTGAAGTTCAACGTGGAGGGGCGCGACATGGGCTCCACCATCCAGGAGGCCATGGCCACCGTGGAGCGCGAGGTGACGGTGCCGGAGGGCACGTTCCTCAAGTGGGGCGGCGAGTTCGAGAACCAGGAGCGCGCGCTGGGCCGGCTGGCGGTCATCGTGCCCATCTCCTTCCTGGTGGTGTTCGCGTTGCTCTACGCGGCGCTGGGCTCCATGCGGAGCGCGAGCGCGGTGCTGGCGGGGGCGCCCTTCGCGATGTGTGGCGGCGTGCTGGCGCTGGCCGTCACGGGCATCCCGTTGTCGGTGAGCGCGGCGGTGGGCTTCATCACGCTGCTGGGGCAGGTGTGTCTGGCGTCGCTGCTGGTCGTGAGCGCGGTGGATGACCGGCGGAAGGCGGGGGAGTCCCTGGAGGCCGCGCTGCCGGCGGGCGCGTCCAGTCGCTTCCGCGCGGTGTTGATGACGGCGCTGCTGGCGATGCTGGGGTTGATGCCGGCGGCGCTCTCCAGCGGAGCGGGCAGCGAGACGCAGCGGCCCTTCGCGGTGGTCATCATCGGCGGACTGGTGACGGCGGTGCTGGTGTCGCTGTTCGCGCTGCCGGCCTTCTACTCCGTCATCGTAGGGAAGCATGCCGCCTCCACGGGCTCGCGGGACGACGAGGACGAGGACCTGGACTCCGGCGTGGAGCACATCGGTTCCAAGGGGCACGGCGCGGAGCAGGGCACCGCGGGGGTGGCGGCGTGAGGCGCTTCAACGGGACGGGCGCTCAGCGGGCGTCAGTGGTGGGGCCGCCAGGCGGGAGTGGTGGTGAGGCGCGGCTCGGAGGACTCGCCGGCGGTCACTGGCGTCAGGGTGAGGTGGCGGCATGAGGCGCTTCATTGGGGCGAGAGTCCGGAGGTCTCCTGGTGGTGCACGGCGAGGCATGGCGGGCCGAAAGGCCCGGCACCGCTGGAGCATCGATGCTCTTCGGCGCGACGCCGTCTTCGGACCCGTTCTGCGAAGCGGTGTGCGTTCAGCGAACGGTGGCCTGAAGCGCTTCATGCCGGTGCGTGCCCACTGGGCGGTGCCGGAGACGGAGCCATGCGGTGCCAAGCGAGGTTTCAGCACAGAGGACGTTCCATGGTTGTCGTTGGTGTCGGAAGGCGATCAGGGCGAGGCGGAGGTGACGGAATGAGGTACTTCACCGCATGGGGTGTGCTGTGTCTGTTGATGGCCGGGCCTGCCCGGGCGGAGCAGGCCGATACTCCGTCGCCGGCGCGACTCACGCAGGAGCAGCGGCGGTCCGAGGCGACATCGCCGGACCGGCTTGCTCAGGAGCAGCGGCGGTCCGATACGCCGCCTCCAGGTCGATTCGCGTTGGCGCAGAACCGGTCGGATACCCCGCCGGACCGACTCCTGCTCGCGCAGACGCGGTCCGATACTCCTCGGGACTCACTCACGCAGGAGCAGCGGCGGTCCGAGGAGGCGCCTCCGGAGCACATCACGTTGGAGCAGGCGCTGTCGCTGTTGGACGAGCGCAGCCCGTGGGCCTTGGCGGAGCGCTCGCGCATTGCCGTAGCGGCGGCGGACCGCATCGAGGCGAGCATCCTGCCCAATCCCTCGTTCAGCTACGGAACGCAGCTCCTGGCCGCGGGCGTGAACACCGGTTCGTCGGTGGTGCACGAGCTGTCGCTGGAACAGCCCCTGATGATTTTCGGGCAGCGCGGCGTGCGCCGCGAGCTGGCGGAGCGCAACGTGTCCGCCGAGCAGGCGCGCGTGAACGCCTCACTGGCGGAGCGCGCGCTGGCCGTGCGCGAGGCCTTCGCGGCGCTGCTGACGAACCAGGAGGAACTGCGCGTGCTGGAGGAGACGGCGGTGGACCTGGGGCGCGTGGAGAAGGTGGTGAAGGGCCGGGCGGCGGCGGGTGACTCCAGCCGTTATGACGTGGAGCGCATCGAGGTGGAGAGCCGCGCGCTGGAGGTGGAGGTGTTGAACGCGCGCGCCAACGTGGCCGACGCCTCCGGACGGCTGGCCGCGTTGCTCGGCATGGAAGGGTGGCACCCGAAGGCGCAGGGCTCGTTGCGGACCACCGAATCCCTGCCAGACCTGCCGCTCCTGTGGGAGTCCGCCCAGCAGCGCCGGCCGTCGCTGGTGGCGGCGCGCGCGCGGCAGGCTGTGGCACGAGGTGGTCTGGACGTGGCCCGCAGGGAGCGGCTGCCGGTGCCATCCGTGGCGGCGGGGGTCCTGTTCACCCGGAACGAGCAGAGCACCATCGCCCTGGTGGGCGTGGGACTGCCGTTGCCGCTCTTCGACCGGAACCAGGGCGCCGTGGCCCGCGCGTCCGCGGAGATGCAGGCCGAGGCCCGCGCACTGGAAGCGGAGCTGGCCGAGGCCCGCGCGGAGCTGTCCCGGGCTCACGCCGTCCTGGAGGGACGCAAGGGCGCGTTGGCGCGGCTGGAGCATGACGTGGTGGAGCGGCTGCCCACGGTGCGCCGGATGGCCGAGGACGCCTACCGCGAGGGGCGCGGAGGCATCCTGGAGTTGCTGGACGCGTTCCGCTCGCTCAAGGACATGCGAGTGCTTCACCTGAAGCAGCAGGAGACGGTGAAGCTCGCTGAGGCTTCGGTGCTCTTCGCGGCGGGGCTGGACACGGCGCGCTGACGGGAGCTTGCGCTCGCGCCTGGCGGAGGTACCCCGCGCATGGTGGGGCATCACGCCAGGCGCGGGCATGGGGTTCAGGGCAGGGTGGGCACGCGGTCGAAGTCCATGGTGCTCACGGGCGCGAAGGCCTCGAAGCGTTCCTCGCGGTGGTCTCAGTAGGTCGCCAGAAGTTCCGAGCCCAATCCCGGTCGCATGCACAACTTCTGGGAGATGCGACCGGCAAGGAGCCCTGCCGAACTGGGGCTGGCAGCAGATGACAGGCGGGAGCTGGAGTAGCCGCTGCGGCAGGCACGCGACGCTCGCCACTTCCGTCGCCTTCTGGCCATCAAGCGCATCGCAGAGGGCAAGGGCCCTGGCGAAGCTGCGCACCTGGCGGCTGCTGGACATCTCGTCCCAGGGAGCCCTCCGCAAGGCAGGCTGCCTCGTCGAGGGCTTCTGGCTGCGCGATGGGTTAGAGAATTTCTGGAGACCTCCTTAGGTCAGCTCGCGCAAGAACGGCACGACCACGGCGCCCAGTCGCTCGGGTTGATCAAACGGAAGACCGTGGGCGGCGTTCTGTACCTGTTCGATTCGCACACGTGGGTTGAGGCTCCGCAGTTCCATTGCCATCTCGAGCGTGACGACGGGGCTGCGGTCTCCAATGACGAGGAGGGTCGGGACGTCAATCGCGCTCACCACGTCGCGATACTCGGGGTTGGGCGGCGTGAGAACGTCGAAGGCACCCAGGCGGGTGTTCAGTCTCGCCTCTGCAAGAAGGTCGATGATTTCGGGCGAGCGATGCGGGTTGCGGGCTCGGGCCTGTGCAACGAGGTCAGACTTGTGCAAGCCGAGGGCCCGGCGGTGTTGGTCGGCGACGTCGCTGTCGCGCACCTCGCGTTGGCGCTCGGGGCTCAAGAATGTCGGGTCAACCAGGATGAGGCCGCGGAGGCCCCCCGTCCCTCGACTCGCCACCACCGCGGCGGTCATTCCGCCCATCGAGTGGCCAAGCAGGACCGGGCTAGAGAGCTCCAGGCCGCGGATGAGGCCCACGACGTCGTTCGCGTGGTCGTCGTACCGGTAGCTGTGGTGAGGCGTGCTCGAACCGCCGTGTCCTCTGGCGTCGGGCATGACGACGTCGAATTCACCTTCGAGCACACGCGCCAAAGGAGTCCAGCAGGCGCCGTTCCCCATCAGTCCATGGAGCAGAACGACGGGAGGGTTGGCGCCTCCGGTCCGGAGGTAGTGAATGTTGATGCCGTTCGTTTCGCGGACTCCACTCACCCAGGTCGTCATGGAGCTGTTCCTAGCTGATCTCGAGGCCAGCTTCCCGCGAGCCAGCGCCCTGGGTGCCCTACTGGCGAAGGCCTCGGTGCCCTGAGGAATGGGCGCCGCCCGCGCCTGGCGGAAGGACCGCACCAGGCGCGTGCGCGGGACTCAGGGCAGGGTGGGCACGCGGTCGAAGTCCATGGTGCTCACGGGCGCGAAGGCCTCGAAGCGGTCCTCGCGGTGGTCCAGGGCGCGGGCCTTCTGGATGAGGGCGCCCAGCTCCGTCACGTCATCGCGGGCCTTCAGCGGTTCGCCAATCTCCTCCCAGAAGGAGAACAGGGCGTCGTAGGTCAGCGGGCGCACCCAGTAGGAGCCACGCAGCTTCTCCGCGAAGGCGGCGGCCACATAGGACAGGCGCGTGGGCGGCGTGGCGCGGCCGTAGGTGGGACGGAGGACGCTCGACGGCAGGGGCTTCTCAATGAGCTTCGAGTCCCCGCCCTCCGGCGCCTTGTACCGGATGCGCAGCGTGCCGAAGGACGCGGAGGGCTCGGTCAGCTTCACCTCGTAGAGCGCGGTGACGGCGTGGCCCGCGCCGATTTCACCCGCGTCCACGCGGTCATCGGCGAACTGCTCCTTGGTGAGCATGCGGTTCTCGTAGCCGAGCAGCCGGTAGTGGGACACGGCCTGCGGGTTGAACTCCATCTGGAGCTTCACGTCCTTGGCCACCACCTGGAGCGTGCCGGTGAGGTCGCGCACGAAGATGCGGTGCGCCTCTTCAATCCGGTCCACGTAGGCGTAGTTGCCCTCGCCCACCTGGGACAGGCGCTCCATCAACACGTCGTTGTAGTTGCCCATGCCGAAGCCGACGGTGGACAGGGTGATGCCCTTCGCCGCGCGCGCACGGATGCGCTCCCAGATGCTGTTGGCGTCGGTGAGCCCGGTGTTGGCCACGCCGTCCGAGCAGAGGATGACGCGGTTGATGCCGCCCTCCACGAGGTGGGAGGCCGCGAGCGAATAGCCCATCTCCAGGCCCGCCTGGGCGTTGGTGGAGCCCTCGGTGTGTAGGCTGTCGATGGCGGCGCGGATGACGTGTGCGTGCACGGCGCTGGTGGGCTCCAGCACCAGGCGCGCGGTGGAGCCGTACACGACGATGGAGACCTGGTCGCGCTCATCCAGTCCGTTCACGAGCAGGTGCAGTGCGCGCTTCACCAGGCCCAGCCGGTTCTCCAGGTTCATGGAGCCGGACACGTCGATGACGAAGACGAGGTGGCTCGGCTTGCGCTGCGGGCGGCTGACCTCCCGCGCTTTCACGCCGACGTGGACCACGTGGTAGCCCTTGCGCACGGGGGACGGAAACCCTTCCACCTGGACGCTGAAGGGCGCGCTGCCCTGGTGCGCGTAGCCGTAGTCGAAGGTGTTGACGAACTCCTCCACGCGGACGGCCTGTTCATTGGGCAGACCGCCGCGCTCCAGGTAGGCCCGCGTCAGGGTGTACGACGCGGAATCCGTGTCGACGGAGAAGGTGGAGAAGCGCTCCTCCTCCGTGTTGACGGTGGGATTGACCCCGTACCCCTGGAAGTACATGTGGAAGGGGGAGATCGGCGTGGGCGCCACTGCGGGTGCAGGAGGCTCGACATCCCTGCGGACGAACCGAGGCGTGCTCTGAGGCTTCGGGGGGCCCGGACGGCCCAGCGGCTGCGCGGGCAGGGTGGACGCCGGTGGACCGTTGAGGGACACACCGTGGGGGCGACTCATCGCATCGGGGGGCTCGTAGACGCGGGTCGCGCCAGTCCGGCCGCCCGGACGGGCGACAGCGACGCGCTTGATGAACTCCTGGTCGACGTTCACGCCCATGGTCGTGGAGCCCACGTCGATGGTCGGTGGAGCGCCGACGACACCTACCAGCTCCGCGGGTAGAGCTGAGAGGAGTTCCACGTCGACCCGGATGGTCCGGTCGAGACGCAGTTGGATGGCCGAGCGTGTGTAGGGCTTGAACCCTTCCTTCTCGAACGTGAGCGTGTACTCACCCGGTGGGAGCTGCGGGATGCGGTAGCTCCCTTGTGCATTGGTCGAGACTCTCAATTCCCCCTGGAGGTTGGGGGAACTCGCGGTCACGACAGCATTGGCGACGGGAACGCGCCGATATGCGTTACGCACCGTCCCGATGATGGTGCTGGTGTTCGGATGTCCGCCGGCATCGGGTTGGGCCAGGGAGGGAAGGGCGAACAACAGCAGGAAGACGCACCGCACACTGCGAGCGACGGAATGCATCGTGGGCCACCTCGGAGGAACAAGAGGTGGCCATCTTCCAGAGAGCGCTCGTGACGAACGTCATGGGCGCCTCGCCTCTTCATCACGGTTCCAGCATCAATCGCGCGCCAGGGTGCCGGGGCTGGAACGGGTCTGGGTGGGCCGCCAAGACAGTCGCCACGTCGAGAACCTCCGTGGGCTCCGTGGTGAACCTGAGCCGTTGGAGGAGCAGGCGGGTCAACGCCGGTGGACATCGAGAGCTGCTGGCAACGCTCGACACCTCGCGTGAAGGCATCGCCCGCGAGCAGGCCCGAGCTCCATCCACGCATCACGATGCCGAGGTCATCGCCGCGTTGATGTCCGGCAGGTCAATGGGAAGGGGCATCGCCGCCTTCCTCGGGCTTGCCGCGCCAATCCACCCGAAGGAGCGGCTTGTCCGGCGTCAACGCCCAGTCGATGAGGCGGCGAACGAAGCCGGGGCCCACGGCGGTGGAGTCCCAGGTGGGGACTCGCACTCGAATCCAGCAACTGCCTGCGTCTGGGAGTCCTGGAAACTCCCGGCCGACGACGGCCAGGAAGCCCTCCTCGGCGGGTTGCTCCAGCGGATACTGGACGTGGAACCGCTTGTCGTCCGCGATGACGTGCAGGACTTTTTCCGGTCCATCCGCTGCGTCCACCCACCAGATGAAGAGGCGGCCTTCCCGGTGGAGCCTACGTCGTCCCTTGGTTCGCACGCCCATCCGCGTTGCCTCCTCCCAAGCCGCATCGGCTGCCCGCGTCGCGCCGTTCCTACACACGAAACTAAAGTCCAGCTCGAGTCTCATGCAAGACAGCCTGCGCAACTGCGCCCGTCCTCCCATCGCTGACGTTGTGCGCGGCCTTGACGGTGGCTCCTGAGCACGACGGGGGAGGGGTGTCAGTCTCGCTCCTGTCGCCGTTACGGCTCGTCGTCGAGGTCTTCGAGCTGCCCGGCTGCAACGTCGCGGTAGAAGGGCACCACTTCTTCGGCGAGCACCTCCCGCATTTCTTGGCGGGCGCTGTCGAAGTCACCCGCGCGCTTGTGCTGGTACATGCGGTGAAGCGCGCGCATCAGGCGCCAAGAGCCATCCTTGATTCGGCGCATGGCTTCTCGCAGAAGTTCTGTTGCGCCTGCCTCGGTCTGTAGCGCGGTGTCCGCGTCGCTGATGGCGACTTCTCGCGCGGTGCGCCGGAGCAAGCTCCGCACGTCATCCGTCAACTCCAGCGGGATGCCTTGATTCAACACGCCATGTGCGAGGGCGCGCACCGGGTCCCAATCGGGGCTGTCGTCCATTACTTCCTCCGCGTCTTACTTCCGGGCTTGCACATCGACACGGGCCACTCTTCTTGGGCCTCGCAGCGGCGCAGGCACTCGTAGCAAGGGCCTGTCCACCCCGGCTCCGTCTTGCAGTCGCCGTAGAACCGAATGCACTCGCGCCGCCATTCGGGAAGGTCCCCGTTGTGGGCGTCGTCCCAGATGACGGGTGCCTCTTCTTCCTTGGCGGCCTCGTCCATGGCCGTCTTGACGCCAGCCATGTACATGGCGGCCTCGCTCGCCGTGAGGCCGCACGCTTCGGGGATGCCAGGGTTGCGCTGGATGCAGCACGACACGGTGTCAGAGCAGGTCGCGAGCGCGTACGCATCGCGGCGGCTGGCGGTCCCAGTGGCGCTGCTGGAGCAACCCAGCGCGAGGGTGGCGAAGAGGCACATCAGAGAGGTTTGGGTGTTCCACTTTCGCATGTTGGGCTGGAAGAACACGGCCCTGCTTCATGCGTCTATCACCTTGCATAGGTAGTCGGCAGGGGTAGAGCCACCCCTCAATTTCTACGTAGCGCAGTTGGTGGCACAGCGTCCGTATTATCGGACAACAGCGCGATGGCCTGATTCAGCAGATGGGGGAGACCTGCACCGCACCGTAATTCAGCAGCGTTCTGTGCGGTGAAGTCCCAGGGATGGGGCCGAATCAGACGCGCTCCGTTTTGCCGACGACTGCATGGTGGAACACGGTGCCGGCAGGAACGTGGAATCGGCGCTGCTTCCAGTCGGCCGGCAGCGTCAGGTGCACTCGATGCGGCAGGGCGTCCGATAGGGTGTGGAGCGCCAGGGCCGTCTGGTGGGAGAACAGACCTTGCTGCTCGGACCAGAGCCAGACGGCGACGAGGTCCTCGTGCTCACCGGCCGGAAAATGCACCAGCCGGTAGATGCCACGACGCACACGGTGGAACCTCCCGGCCCCCACGTGGTGGGCGAGCACCTGCGGCGAATATCCCGCCTCCAGTGCCTGCTGCGCCGTGAACAGGCCCGATTGCCCCGCGACGATGTCGAAGAGCCGGTCCCAATCTGGCTGGCCGCGTCGCGCCGTTCCCACGCACGAAACTAAAGTCCAATTTGAGTTTCGTGCAAGTCGCCACGCTCGACTGCACGAAACTCAAGTCCAACTTGAGTTTCGTGCACGCCGCCCGCTACCGGTTCTCGCCCTCACGCGAGGTCCGCACCCACTCGCCGCGCTTCTCCGCGCCGGGGCCGCGCAGCATGAGCCACACCTTCCACACCACGTAGACAGGCGCCCAGGCCAGGTCCAGCAGGCCGCGAACGCCCACGCCAGACACCCACCAGCCGCGCAGGACATACGCCCCCAGGCTGGCCACGCTGAAGCCCGCCACGCCCAGCGCCCACGGCATCGGGTTGTGGGACCACCAGGCGAACGCCCCGGCCATCACCATGCAGCCCACCGCTGCCAGCACCAGCTGGCTCAGCGGCGGCACCAGCACGTCCATGGCGATGTCCAACAGCGTGCCGTCCCTCTTCCGGAGTCCATCCTTCAGCAGCGGCCATCCGTGCAGCTTGCGCATCTGCGCGCGGCCACCCTCCCAGCGCTGACGCTGCGAGCGGCTCTGCTTCTCGCCGGACACCATCTCCCCCAGCACCTCCGCCTCCCAGACGTAGTGCACGCGGAAGCCGTTGCGGGCCAGACGGATGCCGTACTCCAGGTCCTCCACCACGCTGAAGGCGTCATGCGGCACCTTGGCCAGCGCGTGGTGCGTGAAGCACATGCCGTTGCCGCGCAGGCCGCACGACACGCCCAGGGCCTCGCGGCCCTGTGAGCGCACCTTGTGGAACATGCCCAGGGCAATGGTCATCAGCCGCGTGCGCCAGGACGCCGTGGGGTTCATCACCCCGTAGTGCGCCTGCATGGCGTGCGCGGCTTCGAGCCCGCCCTTCGCGCCATCGACCTCCTTGCCCTCGACACCCTCGATGCGCTTCGCGAAGGCGGTCAGCAGGTTGGGCGACACCACCGTGTCCGCGTCCACCACCACCACCGCCTCGGCGAAGCCGTCCTGCTGGCTGAACTCGAAGGCGTGGGCCAGCGCGTAGCCCTTGCCACGCTTCGTCGTGTCCTGCCGCTCCAGGACGAAGGCGCCTGCCTCACGCGCCTTCTGCGCCGTCGCGTCGGAACAGTTGTCCGCCACCACGATGATGCGCCGAAGGTGCGCCGGGTAGTCCACCTCGGACAGGTTCTTCACCGTCCGGGCGATGCCCAGCTCCTCGTTGTGCGCGGGGATGATGATGTCGAACTTCCGCGGCCCGATGCGCGTCGTCGGCGGCTGGGGCCGATAGGAGCGCAGCGTCAGGGTCAGCAGATAGCCACACGCCACCGCCACGGGAAGCTGCGCCACGCACAGCGCCACGTCCAGCCACGTCCACGATGTCACGACATGCACCCCCGAGCGCGCTGTTCAGCGCCGCTCCAGCTCCGCCAGCACGGGTAGCTTCAGAATCCGCTCGACCTGCCACTTCTCCAGAATGCGCCGGCGGATGATGTCCAGCGCCAGCGCCGCGAAGATGCCCATGCCGATTCCGCCCACCACGCCCGCGGCGACGATGAGCTTCACCTTCGGCTTGGACGGCCGCTCCGGGAAGGTGGGCGGCGACAGCACGCTGAAGCGGTGCTTCATGGACGCGCGGGAAATCTCCAGCTCCGTGCGCGCCTGGTCCAGCCGCCGCATCTTCTCCTGGTGCCGCATCACCAGCATGCGCACCCGGTCCGCCGCCACCGACACCTCCGGGTCATCCGACGTGGCCGGCCCGCCGAACGTCGCGCCGCCCATGGCCGCCGTCGCCAGCCCGGACTCCAGCTCACCCGGGTCACCGCCGTTGCGCACGTACTCGTTGATGAGCTCCGTCATCTCCGAGCGCAGCGCAATCAACTGCGGCGAATCCTCCTGGAGCGAGGAGATGCGCTGCTCCAGGTCGGTGATGATGGGGTGCTGCGGCGAATAGATGACGCGCTGCTCGGACAGCTGGTTGCGCAGCTCCGTCAGCCGCCGCGAGCGGAAGTCCTCCACGTCCCCAATGGCCCGGCGCTTCGTCTGAATCATGAAGCGCATCTGCGCCAGCAGGTGGTCGGTGTTGATGCCCAGCGCGGCGTTGGCCGCGGCGGCGGCGCCGCCCCGCCGCCCCTTCTTCTCCTCTTCCTTCTTCTGCCGGGCCTCCACGCGCTTCACCGCCGCGTTGAGCTGGCCAATGGCCTGCTGGATGCCCGCGGCCTCGTCCACCACCTGCTTCTCCAGGATGGTGATGGCCTCCTGCACCGCGCCCATCTCCGCCGCCTGGCGCATGTCGAGGAAGTTCTGCTGCGCGGCCTGCACGATGTTGAGCGCCAGCTGCGGGTCGCTCCACTCCACGCCGATGGAGACGGTGCCCGTGCCGCCCTCCACGCCGACAATCATCGCCTGCTCCAGCATGGCGGTGAGCGCGTCGCGCTTGTCCTCGTCCGACATGGGCTTGGGCGGCTTGCGGAGCACCTTCTCCTTCAGCCGGCTCAGCGGCGAGCGCTGCAGCTCCCAGTACTCCACCAGCTTCGCCTGCGCGACGATGGACTTGAGGTTGTCGTGCTTCATCACCATCTCCCACGCGGCGCGCGTGGGCTGGTCCGCGTCGACCGGGATGGAGCGCCCGGGGTTGGCCAGCGAGGAGATGATGAAGTTGCGCTGCGTCAGCATCCGCGTCTCCACGCGGTACTTGCGCGGCATGATTTTGCTGACGCCCACCGCCATGGCGGACACCGCGCCCATCACCACCAGGGCGAGGAACCAGTGCCGCAGCACCGCGTTCTTCAAGAAGAAGACCGCGTCGATGGCGAAGCCCCAGTCGATGAGGTCCGCGGGTGCGTTCGTCTCCGGGAGCTCCGGAGTGAACGCGGGTCGCGGCGGCACCAGCTGGGGGCGCGGCCCGGGAGCCCCGGGCGCGGGGACCGTCACGGCGCCCTCCTGGCCCCAGTGCTCTTGAGGAGCGACTGCACCCGCCGGGTGAACTCCTCCTGGGTGAAGGGCTTGCCCAGGTAGCCGTTGGCGCCGGCCTCCTCGGCGTGCGCCTTGTCCTCCGGCAAGTCCCGGGCGCTCACCACCAGCACCGGCACGTCCGCCATCGTCGCCGAGCGGCGGATGTGCTCGCAGAGGTCATAGCCGGAGATGTCCGGCAGCGTCAGGTCCAGACACACGAGGTCGGGACGCGCGGCCGTCTCCAGGTGCTTGAGCGCGGCGCGGCCACTGGGCAGCTCCACGACCTCCTTGAACCCCATGTCCCGCAGGTAGTCGCCCAGCATCTTCCGGAAGAAGGGGGCGTCCTCCACCAAGAGGACCGTGTGCAGGTCGGACTCCATCCGTCGTCAACCTTTCTGAAACTCGCTCAGCCGAACCCGAGCCGTGGCACCCAGACGAGGACGCCATACGTGTATGCCGCGTTGAAGAGGACGAACCAGAGGATGGCCTTCTTCAGCCCCCGCATCGGATGCGGATCCCTCGCCGCCTTGGCTGGCAGGGCGATGGTGAGGATGAGGACGGACATCAAGATGAGCTTCGCCATGGCGCCAGCCCTCAGAGAATACCAGTTTGCCGCACGGACAGGCCCAGCGTCGCAGCCCACGTCAGCCGGGCCGTCGGGAGTTCGGGCGAGCGGCTCCACGTCCCGCGGAGGTCGGTATCCACGGACACCCACCGTGTGAGAATCCAGGAACCAGTGAAGCCTCCGGAAAGGATGCTGTCCCCACGACTTCCGCCGACGGCCGCGGCGCCGCCGCCCATGGCGGACACGCGCACGCGGGGCCCCAGGGCCCAGGTCCCCGTCAGCGTCAGGTCCGCCCGAGGGTAGACGCGCGCCGTGAGCCGGTCCGTGAAGGGGACGAGCCGCAGGTCCGCCCGGCCATTGAAGTCCGCGGTGCGCGAGGGAACCCGGTGGCTCACCCCGACATTCAGGTTGGGGAGCAGCTCCGTCCGGGGCGCGTCCAGCGGGCCGGGCTCGGGCTCGCCTTCGCCGGGGGGCACGGGGATGGCGTGCACCACGCTCACGCCCGCTCCGGCCTCCAGGGAGGTGCGCCTGTCCACCCGGTGCCCCCAGGCCTCCCGCAGCGTGACGATGGTGTTGTTCGCCCCGGTGGAGAAGCGCGCGGAGTTGAAGGCCACGGAGGTGGTGATGGCGCTCAGGGGTGACAGCGCATGGCTGAGGGACACGTCCGCGCGCGGGCCATACTGCATGGGCACCGCTTCGCGGGCGGGCCCGTCCAGGCCGCCGCTGATGGAGAAGCCGCCGGAGCCGGTGAGGTTCCACCGCCGCCCCAGCCAGCCGGTGTCCGCCGTCAGCGTCGTCGCGGAGGAGAGGAAGTAGACGGTGTCCGCCTGGGGCAGGGGCTGCAGGGGCCCGCCGCTTCCGGGCGGAGGCAGCGGTCCGTCAGGGGTGCCCGGTGTGCCGCCGGGCAGGGAGCCCAGGTCCGTGGTGAGGAGGTTGACGCTGCCCAGCACCAGCTCCTCCGACAGGCGCAGGGACAAGCCGCGCTCGGGGCGCCACAGGCCGGCCAGGCGGCCCATGTGCTGGATTTCGGTGCGCGCGCGGGCGGTGACTTCGCGCAGGCTGATGCGCGGGGCGTACTCCACCTGGAGCGCGGTGTTGCCCTCGCGAATCTCCAGGCCCAGGAGCGGAGTGACGTCGGTGTCACCGGCGACACGGGGGGCCTCGGGGGCGGGGTCCTCGTTGGAGCGCAGGCGCGAGTCGACGCGCGCGGCCGTGGCGTAGCTGACGGAGGCGGAGGACACCTCCAGCAACGCGACGGTGAGGACCGTCCCCAGCACGGGTTATTCCACCACCACCACGTCACCGGGGCGCAGGCGGAAGGTGGGCGCGCGCCCCTCGGCGTGGATGAGGTCGTCGTAGCGGAAGCGGATGCGCTCGGGCGCGGCGCCCTCTTCCTGGCGCATGACGAAGATGCGGTCCTTGTGGGCGTACTCGGTGAAGCCGCCCGCGCCGGCCAGGGCCTGCAGCAGGCTGGCGCCCGGGTCGATTTCCAGCGGACCGATGCGGTTGACCTCACCCACCATGGTCACCTTGATGGGGCGCGCCATCTCCAGCGCGACGGTGACGACGGGGTGGTTGATGTAGTCCTTCAGCCGCGTCTGGATTTGCTGCGACAGCATGGCCGGCGTGTGGCCGGCGGCCTCCACGTCGTCCAGGAAGAGCAGGCTGATGCGGCCGTCCTCGCGCACGCGGGCCTGCGTGGTGAGCGACTCCTGGTTCCACACGCGGATGTTGAGCAGGTCGCCCGCGGCGATGCGGTACGCCGAGTCCACCGGGGGCGGCTTCTCCTGGTAGTCATCCACCCAGGTGTACTTGCCCAGGCCCCGGCAGGCGGGCGCCAGCAGCAGCAGCGCGGCGCAGGCGGCGAACGAGCGCCAGGGGTGGCGCGGGGCGGAAGGCAGCTGGCGGTGCGTGGACGGCATGAGCGGCGGAACTCTCCTCACGGGGTGGGCGCGGCCTCGGGCGCGGGGTTTCCACGGCGGCGGGCGATGCGCACCACCTGGAGCACCTCGCCGGGGCGCACCGCGCCGGTGGCCAGCACCGCGACGATGTACAGCACGGCCTCCACGGTGATGCGCACCCATGGGTTCAGGGATGCCAGCAGCGTCTGGTCCAGCACGGCGATGGCCGCGCAGATGACGGCCGTCTTGGCCATCATGGACACCAGGCGCGCGTCGAAGGCCGCCTTGCCCATGCGCCCCAGCAGGCTGATGGTGACGCAGATTTCCATGAGCAGCATGGACAGCGCCGTGCCCGCCGCGCCGCCGCCGTTGCCCAGCGCCGAAAGCATCAGCGGAATCAGCAGCAGGTTGAGGAGGGGGATCAGCACCACGCTGCCAATGACGCTGGTGATGGTCACCCACCACTCGCGGTTCGTCATGGTCAGCCACAGGCCGGCGTTCATCGTCACGAAGGCCAGCACGAACAGCGGCGACATCAGCCGCAGCGGCATGGCGGATTCGGAGAACGCGCCGCCCATCAGCCCCACCCACAGCGGAGCGCCCAGGACGATGAGCATCATCATGGGCACGGTGACGGCCAGCGTGCCCTCCAGCGAGCGGCGCGTCAGGTTCGTCAGCTCCGCCTCGGAGCGCTCGGCCGCGCGGGACGCCAGCGGCATCAGCACCCAGCCGAACACCGGGTTGAGGAAGAAGGTGAGGCCCGCGATGTTCCACGCCGCGCCGTACCAGCCCACCTCTTCGTGGCTGGAGACCATGCCCAGAATCATCACGTCCAGGCGCCCGTTGGCCGCCAGCGCCGCGCCGGTGATGAAGAAGGGCAGGCTGGCCTTGAGCACCTTCAGCGTGGCCGGCACGTCCACCTTGAAGGTGAGCCCCATGTGCTCGCGGGCCAGGTACCAGCCCACGCCCAGCTTCACGGCTTCCGACGCCACCAGCGGCACCGCCAGCCACGGCAGCGGCAGGCCCGCCACGGCGACGGCCAGCAGGCCGCCGCCCCACACCAGCTTGGTGACGATGTTGGAGACGGACAGCCCCGCCACCTTGCCCTTGGCGTGGAGCAGCGCGGCCACGGAGGCGTTGATGATGATGAGCGATTGGGCCAGCGCGAAGACGTAGACGAGCTGGCGCACCTCGGCCGGCTCATCGAAGTGGGCCATCACCAGCGCCATGGCGCCCATCAGCACCGCGGTGAGGCCCAGCCGCAGCAGCAGCGTGCTGCCGAAGAAGTCGCTGGCGTGCTCGGGCCGGCGCGACACCTCCTTGCGGATGTACATCTCCAGGCCCAGGTGGGTGGCGATGAAGAAGACGGCGGAGAAGCTGTCGGCGTAGTTGAAGCGCCCGAAGCTCTCCGGTCCCAGGTGGGCCGGCAGCAGGAAGCGCACGCCCATGGCGATGGCGTACGTGGCCAGCAGCGAGCCGCCGAGTTGGAGCCCGTTGCGCACCGCGCCCATCGCTTCATGCGAGCGCTCGCGCTCGCCCGCGTCCTGCGAAATGGAATGGCTGGGACTGTTCACGGTGGGAGCGTGCGGACCCGGCGCCGGCCAGGACTGCCCGGGTGCATAGAAAACGAGCGGGGGCGGCACGTCAATGCCGCCCCCGCAAAGGTTGGGTTGCCTGAAGGCTTGCTAGCTGGCGCCGCGGCCCGTGAGCACCACCGGCACCGTCTGCAGCAGCAGGCGCAGGTCGCTCGTCAGGCTCCAGTGGTCGATGTACTGCATGTCCAGGTACATCCACTCCTCGAAGGAGATCTGGTTCCGTCCTGACACCTGCCAGATGCAGGTGAGTCCAGGACGCACCGACAGGCGGCGGCGCTGCCACGTCTCGTACTTGGCCACCTCGGTGGGCACCGGCGGGCGCGGCCCGACGATGCTCATCTCCCCGCGCAGCACGTTGATGAACTGGGGCAGCTCATCGATGGAGAACTTGCGGATGAAGCGGCCGATGCCGGTGATGCGCGGGTCGTGCTTCATCTTGAAGACGGGGCCCGTCTGCTCGTTGAGCGCGGCCAGCTTCTCCTTCAGCTCCTCGGCGTTCACCACCATGGAGCGGAACTTCAGCATGTAGAAGGGCTTGCCGTTCTGCCCCACGCGCAGCTGCTTGAAGAAGATGGGGCCCTTGGAGGTGAACTTCACCGCCAGCGCCACCATGCCCAACAGCGGCAGCAGCGCCCACAGCGCCGCCGCGGACACGCAGATGTCGAACAGGCGCTTCATCGCCATCTGGTGCGGCTTGGGGCTCACCGCCGCGAAGTGCAGGAAGCCGTCCGCCACCGCGCGGCGCTCCACCGGGCGGGCGCGGTCCAGGCGGAAGCTGTGCGCGGGCAGCGCGAAGGGCACGCCGAAGCGCTCGGCCAGCTTGATGGCCGCCTGCATGGACTCGCCCTGCTTCAGCGTGTTGCCGGCGATGTACACCTCATCCACCGCGGTGTTGCGGAGGATGTGCTCCAGGTCGTCCACCGAACCCATGACCGGGCCGGGCAGCTCTCCCACGGAGCCGTTGTCGTCGTGGAAGCGCACGTAGCCCAGAATCTGCCGGCGGCCCCGGTTGGCCAGGTCCTCACCGGTGTAGCGGCCCATGGCGCCCGTGCCCACGATGAGCACCGCGTCCATGGGGCGCTCCTGCGAGGCCACCGGGCGGAAGACGAACAGGCGCAGGAGCAGCGTCACCGGCCAGAAGATGAACAGCAGCGGGCCCACCACCGGCGACGTCACCACCTCCGGCATCGCCACGCTGCCCAGCGTCAGCACCGTCACCACCGCCAGCGTCGTCACCGACACCAGCGCCACGTGGTCCAGCTTGCTGCGCTCGGCGAAGCGCGAGTCGTACAGGCACAGCGCGGTGCCCGTCACGATCCACACCACCCACGCCGCGAGCACCAGCCCAGACACCTTCCAACCGGACTCCGCCGACAGCTCGCCGCTCAGCCACGCCGAGCCCACCAGCACCGACGACAGCAGCACGAGGTCCACCGTGAGGTTCAGCTTCGCCGCGAACCCTGGGGCCAGCTTGGGCGGCCCCTGCACCTCTTCAATTGCTTGTCCCTGAGCGTTGGCCGACCCAGGAGCACCGACCACCGCCGCACTTGCCGTTGCGCCGCTCATCGTGTCCACCCCCCTCTGCTCACTTTCGTGCAGTTGAAGCAGAGGTCGCCGTTGAGGCTAGAAATGTTCAAGTCGGAAGGAAACCTGTTTTGCCTGATATCGCGGCGAGGTGCAACCCCTGCCGCGTCACTAAGACGTGACCGCATGTGAAATCTTGCGACCGCCCTACCCAGGTTCGAGTTCACCGAGCGTCACCAACACATCGTGATTCACCGCGGCTGCCCGCGTTTCCTTCGTCACGGTTTCTTTGCATTTACGGTGCCGCTCTGACGCGAAGGCACGGATGATGCCAGTCGCCGGGTGGTCCCTGGAAGGGCTCCAGGAGTTTCAAGGGGTTACACCTGCGACAGGCGTTCGAGCCCAGTGTAGACGTTGAAGCGCTCGTTCCGGGCGAACGCGGCCAGCGTCATGCCCGAACGCAGGGCCAGATCCACTGCGAGGGAGCTGGCGGCGGAGACGCCCGCGACGATGGGAATGCGGGCCATGGCGGCTTTCTGGACGATCTCAAAGCTGACGCGTCCACTGACGGCGAGCACCGCGGGCTGACGCGTCAGCGGGAGGCGGGGGGCCCGGGGACCCCGCACGGTGCCGGCCAGCACCAGCGTCCCGACCACCTTGTCCACGGCGTTGTGGCGGCCCACGTCCTCATGGGCGGCCAGGAGGTGGCCGTCGGCGTCGAGCACGGCGGCGGCGTGGACGCCTCCGGTGCGGGCGAAGTTGCGCTGCACGTCGCGCAGGCGCTCGGTGGCGCGGGCCACGGCGTCGGGGGGGAGCACCGGGCCGGGCGGCAGGGCCGGGCACACGGCGAGCAGGTCATCCACGCTGCGCCGGCCACACACGCCGCAGGCGGAGGTGGTGAGGGTGCCCCGGCGGGCGGTGCTCACGCGCTCCACGTCGAGGAAGGCGCCGGCGGCGGGGGTGACTTCGATGACGTTGCCGAAGCCCTCCTCGCCTGGCCGTCCGCAGTGTGCCAGCCCGCCCAGGTCGTCCACGCTCTGGAGGATGCCCTCGGCGAAGAGGAAGCCGGTGGCCAGCTCGCGGTCATGTCCTGGCGTGCGCATGGTGGTGGCCACCGAGTCTCCGCTGACGCGAATCTCCAGAGGCTCCTCCACCGCGATGTCGTCCTCCTGGGCCGGGAGCAGCGTGGCGCCGTTCCACCGCTGGACGAAGCGGCGCGTGACGCCGCGGGACTCCACGAGGGGCAGGGGGGGGGGGCGGCTCGGGCGCAGGTGGGCCAGGATGAGGTCCGCCACGGCGCGCACGTCGTCGGGGTGCAGCACGCGCAGGCCGGGTGGGAAGTCCGTGGGGAGTGCGGGCTCGAAGGAGAGCACCGCGAGGACCTCCGGGCGTGAGGGCGCCAGCGGCGGGCCCAGACCCTCCCGCCATACCTCCAGCTTGGGGAGGGGGCCGTCCTTCCAGCCTTCGACGAGCACCAGGTCCACGGCGCCCGCGGAGCGCTCGAGCAGCGATGGAAGCGCGTCGGAGAGCGCGGTGGCCGTCGTGAGCTGGACGCCCGTGGGCGTGGCGAAGCCGGTGAGCACGGCGCCCGCGTCCTGGTAGCGGGCGGTGTCGCTGCCGGGCCGGTGCAGCGGATGGGCGTCGGAGGAGTGCTTCACCACGGCCACGCGCAGGCCTCGCGCGGCGAGCTCGGGAACGAGCCGGGTGAGCAGCGTCGTCTTGCCGGCGCCGGACCAGCTCACCACGCTGAGCGCGGGCACGCGGCTCATGCCAGTGCGCCCACGGGGGTGAAGGTGGGCCGGTCGAAGAGCTCGACGTCGACGAGGTCGTCTTCGGCGAAGTCCGCGCGGCCGGGTGGGAGGAGGGCCCAGCCCTCGCCGTGGACGTTCTGGAGGATCTGCCCGGCGCCCTGGGGGCGGAGCACGGCGCGCGGCGCGAGGCCGTCCCGGGCTTCCAGGGTGGTGGTGATGAGGTAGGTGAGGCCCGCCTGCTTGCGGCGTGCTTCGGAGAGGTGGGCGCGGACGCGGCGGCGCGTCTCCAACACACCTTGGTGCTTGAGAAGGAGCGGGCGCGCGAACTGGTCGAACGCCACGGTGGCCGCGCCGGGATTGCCGGGCAGCACGACGACGGAGGTGTCACCCAGCCGGGCCACAGCCACGGGCTTGCCGGGCTTGAGCGCGACGCCGTCCACGAAGAAGCGGGCGCCGAGCGCGGCGAGCACGCGTTTCACCAGGTCCTTGTCACCCACGGAGGCGCCTCCGGTGGTGATGAGGACATCCACCTGCGGGGCCAGTCGGGTGAGCGCATCGCGCAGGGCGCCCTCGTCATCGCGGGCGCGGGCGAGCTGGCGGACCTCCGCGCCGGCCTCGCGGGCGAGTGCGGCCACGAGGACGAGGTTGCTCTCGTACACCTGGTGGGGCAGGGCCGGCGTGCCAGGAGGGACGAGCTCATCACCGGTGGCGAGCACGGCGATGCGCGGCGCGGGGCGCACCCAGACGTCCGTGGTGCCCATGGACGCGAGCACGCCGAGCACGGCGGCGCCCACGCGCTGGCCCGCGTCGAAGAGGGGGGTGCCGGTGAGGACTTCCTCTCCGGTGCGGCGGATGTCGTTGCCGGGCGGCACGGTGATGAAGACGTCCACGCAGGCGCCGTCCTCGGTGGCGCGAGTGGCCTCCTGTCGGACGACGGCGTCGGCGCCGGGGGGCAGGGGCGCGCCGGTGAAGACGCGCGCGGCTTCTCCGGGCCGGAGGGGCGTGGAGGGGAGGGTGCCGGCGAAGACCGTGCTGGTGACGCGCAGGCGCGCGGGCCGGTCGCGGGAGGCGCCCTGGGTCTCCTCGGCGTGCACGGCCCAGCCGTCCATGGCGGAGTTGTCACAGCCGGGCAGCGAGCGGGAGGCCGTGACGGGGGTGGCGAGGAACCGGCCCTGGGCATCGAGGAGCGGCACGCGCTCAGGCGCCGCCGGGGCGATGGCGTCGAGCGCGGCCTTCCGGGCGGAGTCGAGGGGCGTGAGGGGCATGGAAACGCCGCAGCCTATGTCGTGGAGCGCCCGCTGTGTCCACGAGGGCAAGGGCCACTTCGTCTGGGGGCGTGCGTGGGCGGACAGATAGAGTGGCCGCGGCAGGCGCGCGAACGGGGCACGAGCATGGAGCGGATCCGCACGGAGTTCCCGGAGGTGACGCTGGCCATCCTCGCGGGAGGGCAGAGCCGGCGCCTGTCGGGTGTGCCCAAGGGGCTGTTGGAAGTGGAGGGGCGCACGGTGCTGGAGCGGCTCCTGGCGCTGGCCCCGTGCTTCGAGGACGTCTTGCTGGTGGCGAACGTGCCCGGGCCCTACGCGCGCTTCGGGTTGCGCACGGTGGCGGACGTGGTGCCAGGCAAGGGTGCGCCTGGCGGTGTCCATGCGGCGCTGGTGGCCGCGCGCACCCCCTGGGTGGTGGCGGTGGCGTGCGACATGCCGTTCATCACGACGGAGGTCCTGCGGGTGATGCTGGGCGCGCGGGATGACGGCGTGGACGCGGTGTGCTTCGAGGCGCGGGGCAGGCTGGAGCCGTTGCTCGCGGCGTACCGGTCGGCGTTGGCACCAGCGTGGGGGACGACACTGGCGACGGATCCGTCGATGCGGGAGTTGGTGTCCGGAGTGCGCACGCGGCTGTTGTCCGAGGCCGTGCTGCGCGCGGTGGATCCGTCACTCCGGTCCCTGGCGAACGTGAACACCCCCGAGGACCTGGCGCGCTACGGTGTGGCGCTGCCGTCGTGGCGGGGGTGAGGGTTCAAGGCATGTGGGGGTAGCGCTCCACGCGTCCCTCTGGGGAGACGGCATACAGCTCGAACCAGTCGTATTCCAGCGTCACACCTGGGCCGAACTCCGGGCACTTGTCGACCCGGCGGTTGACCCGGACGAAGTACCACCCGGACTGGTAGCCCACGACGAACTCCAGGGCGCGAGGTGAGAAGGCACACGATTTCGTGGAGGTCTTCGGAAAGCGCTTCATGACCTCTTGAAGCGCTGCGTGAGCGGCCAGGACCGCCGGACCATCCAACGTTCCAAGAGGCTCCAGCTCCGTTTCAGGCCAGGGGATGGCGGTCGGCTGGGTGGGCACAGTGCCTGCGTCGGCGCGCGATGGAGCGAGATGGGGACGGGGTGAAGTCGTCCCCACGTCCGCTCCTGCATCACCGGCGAGTCCGGGAAGGGCTCCCCCGTCCGCGAGCAATGAGACGAGTACGATGAGGTAGTGGGGGTTCAGCATGTGGCACCTTGGGCCCTGCTATTGGCGTAGCGCTGGAGTGCAGTCAGGCGGGACTCCTTGGGGCCGGAACGTGCTGGGCCGCCCAGGTTGGCAGTTCGCATGAAACCGCCAGTGCTTTCCTCCCTCATCCCATTGGTAGACCTGCCCCTGCTGATTCCATTTGTAGAAGAGAGGCGCGTCGCGCTGCCCCGTGGCGAGCCAACCCCACGCTGGAATCAGCTGGCCTCTCGAGTCACGAGCCAGCTTCCCCGAGGGCGTGGTTCCATATGCGACCATGATCCAAACACCCTCGCCGGATTTCGCAAGAGGCCAGACCGAGAGATCCTGACTACTGATTCCGGAGCCACAGGGATGGTTGTGCGCGTACCCAAAGATGGGCAGTTCTCGTCCGAAATCCGCATCATCGACCCCACCCCACGGTGGCTGGCAGGTCCCGGATGCGTTCGCCACGTTTCGAAGCGGCCAGGACACCCTCCAGTCCTCCGGCGTTCGGTAGAGGGCAACGCAATACTCTGCGGCATCCGGACGAGGGCGGCCCGTGCTTGCATCGCATGCGCCGGCGCTGCCAGGGAGCGCCATCAACGCAGTGAGGGTGGGGATGACCAGGTCGTCTGGAACGTTGGCCGAATCCGAGAACACCGCAGGCACCTGAGGCCAGGGCCCTGGCGCCACGGGAAACGCGTCCTCGCCTCCGAGCTTGGGCACCTCCTCATGCGTGTAGTGGCTGCGCCCGCTCGAACACGCGATGCCTAGCGCCATCAGGAGCAGGCAGCCCTCGCGGTAGCCGTGCTTCATGGTGCCTCCCCCAGCAATGCCCTTCGACGTCGAATCGCGCCAACGTACTACGCTCCGAGAGCAAGCAACCAGGCAGCCCCCCTGCGTCACCATGACTCATGGACCACGGCGTCCGGGAGTGGGAAACAGGCGGGGGAGAACCTCATGCTGAAGACCCCTCTTGGACGTTTCCGTGCCGTGGCCCTCGCGGAGGGCCTGTCCGTCATCGCGCTCTTCTTCATCGCCATGCCCTTGAAGTACGCGGCGGGCATGCCGCAGGCCGTGAAGTTCACCGGCTGGGTCCACGGCCTGCTCTTCGTGCTCTACCTCTTCGCGCTCATGGAGGCGGCCATCACCTACCGCTGGTCCTTCGTGCGCGTGGTGGGCGGCGTCTTCGCGTCGCTGCTCCCCTTCGGCACCTTCGTCTTCGAAGCGCGCCTGCGCCGTGAAGCGGCCGAGCCGGCCGCCGAGCCCGCGCCCTGAGCCACGTCGCGCACCGGACGTGACAGGTGGGGCGCTCCGCTCCGAGGCCGCCCGGAGTTCGCGCGGGCGGCCAAGCTGTGCCAGCATCCCGCGCGTTCTCCGACGGGAGGTCAGCATGGAGCGCGGCAAGTGGGACACGCCAGAGGATGTGGAGCGCGAGCTGAGCTCGCGGCTCGCGCTCGTGGAAGCGTCCGAGGGCATTCGTGGCATGCACTTCGCGGCCGTCCTCGACACCGTGCGCTTCCTCGGCGGTGAGCAGGCGGTGGCTCCCATCCAGCAGGGCGGTGACTACCCCGCCGACCTGGACACCACCGAGCTCTACCCCGTCCCGCCGTTCATGCGCGTGTTCTTCTCCGCGGCCCGGCTGCTGGCACCGCAGCTCGGCGGTGTCGAGGAGGCCATGCGGCAGCTCGGCGTCCAGGGCACGCTGGCCTTCATCAACTCCATGTTCGGTGCCGAGGTCCGGCAGCAGGTGGGCGGCGAGCCCAAGCGCCTCGTGGAGATGCTCCCCGAGGCCTACCGCATGGCCATCAACTTCGGAGAGCTGCAGGTGGCGTGGACGGGCCCGCGCTCGGGCCGCATCCACATGCGCCGCATCTTCACCCCCGTGGCCTACAACGAGGGCATGCTCGAAGGCGCGCTGCTGGCCGTGGGCGCCCAGGACATCCAGGTGCGCGGCGGACAGACGTCCCTGCTGGACAGCGAGTACACGCTGTCCTGGGACTCGTGACCTGCTGCGTGTCGCGGATGCGGCGGGCCGCGGTGCGGGCCGCGGTTTCTCGCCTCGCGAGAATGGGCCGCTGCCAGTGCTGGCCCGTACACATCTGCTGGACGAATCGTGGTGAGCCCTCTGTCACGCGGCTGATCCACGCATGACATCGACGCGACTGTTCACAACCATGACGAAATAAATGATGTTCCGCCGCGCCCATTGGCTAGAAGTGGGCGCCGAGCGCCCGGACATGTGCGCCGGGCCTACGCAACGGAGGGACGTCTCATGAAGGCAAACAACTGGAAGAACCTGGCCGCAGTGGCGGGCGTCATGGTGTCGGTGAGCGCCGGCGCTCAGGAGTCGTCGGGGAGCTTCGGTTCGGAGGGGCAGTTCGTCATCAGCACGGATGCCTCCGCGAGCCTGGGTTACTCCACGCAGGGCAGCGGCGTCGGCTACATCTTCCTGGAGCCCGGCGCGGACTACTTCCTCAAGAAGAACCTGTCCGTCGGTAGCGGCCTCCAGGTCCGCGCGCTCTTCGGCAGCGGTGACACGATTGCCGCCTTCGGCCTGAACGCGCGCGTCGGTTACAACATCCCGCTCTCCGACCGCATCTCCGTGTGGCCCAAGGGCCAGGTGTCGCTGTACATCGGCGACGACATCCTGCCCTTCGCCAACTCGGCGCTCCCCGCCGACGTGACGGTCATCCTGGAAGGCTACGCGCCCTTCCTCTTCCACGTGACGCCGCACTTCTTCGTGGGCGGTGGCCCGCGCCTGGCTTTCGGCCTGGGCAATGACGTGGAGGTGAACTTCAGCGTCGCCTCCACCATCGGCGGCTACTTCTAGTCTCCGCTCCGCCGCGTCCCTCGAGGACGTGGACGTGCGTGGGGTGCATCACGGGCCTCGGACGAGGTGGGACGCTGCGCCCACCGCGTGCCGGGGCCCGCTTCATTTCCAGCCAAGGGCCCGGGCCGTCGCCGCCGTCAGTGGCTCCGCTGCTGAACGGGGCCGCCCTCTCGCGACAGGTTCAGCGCGGTGCCCACCAGCGCGAGGTGGCTGAAGGCCTGCGGGAAGTTGCCCACCATCTTGTGGGCCACCGGGTCGTATTCCTCGGACAGCAGGCCCACGTCGTTGCACAGGCCCAGCAGGCGCTCGAACAGCGCGCGCGCCTCGTCCTTGCGGCCCATCAGCGCCAGCGCGTCCGCCAGCCAGAAGCTGCACGCCAGGAAGACGCCTTCGCCCGGAGGGAGGCCGTCCCGCGTCTCGTGCGTGTGGTAGCGGCGCACCAGCCCGTCGTGGCACAGCTCGCGGCGGACGGCCTCCACGGTGCCGCGCACGCGGACGTCGTCGGGCGGGAGGAAGCCCACCATGGGAATCAACAGCAGGCTGGCGTCCAGGGCCTGGCTGCCAAAGGCCTGGGTGAAGGTGTTGCGGCGCGCGTCGTAGCCCCGCGCGCAGATGTCCGCGTGCATCTGCGCCCGCAGCGCCTTCCAGTGCTCCACCTGCGCGCCGCGCATGCCGCGCAGGTCCGCCGTCTTCACCATCCGGTCCATGGCCACCCAGGCCATGACCTTGGAGTGGGTGAACTGCTGTCGCCCGCCGCGCACCTCCCAGATGCCCTCGTCGGGCTGGTCCCAGTGGCGCTCCACGAAGCGCAGCAGGTGCACGCTCACGTCCCAGGCCTCGGCGTCCGAGCAGACGCCGTGACGGAGCGCGTGGTAGAGGCAGTCGGCAATCTCGCCGAAGACGTCCAACTGGAACTGGCCCACGGCGGCGTTGCCGATGCGCACCGGGCGCGAGCTCGCGAAGCCCGGCAGCCACGGCAGCTCCAGCTCGGTGACGCGGCGCTCTCCGGCCACGCCGTAGAGGATTTGGAGCTCGTCGGGCTCTCCAGCCACCGCGCGCAGCAGCCAGTCCCGCCAGGCCTGGGCTTCCTGGGTGTAGCCGGCGTCCAGCAGGGTCAGCAGCGTCAGCGTGGCATCCCGCAGCCAGCAGTAACGGTAGTCCCAGTTGCGCACGCCGCCCATCCGCTCCGGCAGGGACGTGGTGGGCGCGGCGACCACGCCGCCGGTGGGGGAGTAGGTGAGCGCCTTGAGGGTGATGAGCGAGCGCAGCACCTGCGCGCGCCAGGGGCTCTCATGGATGCAGCGGCGCGCCCAGGCGCGCCACCACCGCTCCGTGTCCGCGCGCGTGAGGAAGGGGTCCGGCGGCTGCCGGGGCGGAGGCAGGTGCGAAGGGTGCCAGGACAGGACGAAGGCCAGGCGCTGCCCTTCCGGCACGGCGAAGTCCGCGAGCACATGGCTGTGCTCCAGACGCAGCGGCAGCTCCGTGGACAGGTAGAGCGCATCCGGGCCGGCCTTGGTGCTGACGCCTCCCGGAATCAGGCGGGCCCAGGGCGTGCGGTCGCCGTAGCCGAAGCAGGGGGCGAACTCCAGGTGGAGCGGCACCTGTCCGGTGCGGGCCTCCACGATGCGAATCAACTGCGGCGTGTCCGCGCGCAGCGGCATGAAGTCGCACAGGCGCACGGTGCCAGCGTCGGTGTGGAACTCCGTCTCCAGGACCAGCGTGTCGCGCACGTAGCGGCGGTGGACGCGCCGCACGGGCACGGTGGGGGTGATGCGCCAGAAGCCATGCCGCGGCTCACCCAGCAGCGCCGCGAAGCACGCGTCTGAGTCGAAGCGCGGCCAGCACAGCCAGTCGATGGCGCCGTCATTCGCCACCAGCGCGGCGCTGTGCGTGTCTCCAATGAGGGCATGGGCTTCGATGGGCAGCGCCATGCGGGAAAGCTAGGGACGCCTCCCGCGGCGTGTCCCTCCAGGAGCACCCGGAGCGGCGGGCCGTCCACGGGCCCCGCGGATGGCGGAGGAGGGGGCAGCCGCCCGCTCGCGACGCATCCACGCCATGCGACAAGACATGGGGCATGAACAGGGAATGCCGCGGCGCGCGAACCGCCCTCGGTATGGGGTTGCCCGGACATGACTGTCCATGCGGGCCGGCCATTCTCGGTTGGCGTTGGTCCTCCGCGCGGGGTTCCCCAGGGTGTGCGCGGTCTGGTGTTTCATCCGCATGTTTCACCCGCATGCGGGCCTCGCGGCGGCCCCGCACCTCCGGCGGGGAGGCGCGTACTGCTTCCTACCCACGTGCCAGGTTGCGCAGAAGGAAGGCCAGGTTGGCGGGGCGCTCGGCCAGTCGGCGCATGAAGTACGGGTACCAGTGCCGTCCGTACGGCACGTAGATGCGTACCGGGTGACCCTCCCTCACGAGTCGCTCCTGCAAGTCCCTGCGGATGCCGTACAGCATCTGGAACTCGAAGGCGCCGCGCGGCAGTCCGCGCTTCGCCGCGTGGTCCAGTGCCGCTTCAATCATCCGTTCATCGTGCGTGGCGATGCCATGATACATGCCGCTGTCCAGCAGCACCCGCATGGTGCGAACGAAGCTGGCATCCACGTCCCGCTTGTCTGGGAAGGCCACGTCGGGCTTCTCCAGATAGGCACCCTTGCAGAGACGGATGCGGATGCGCTGTGCGCACAGTTCCTTCGCGTCCTGCTCCGTGCGCCGCAAGGCGCTTTGCAACACGGCGCCGACATGGGGCTCGCCGAACTCCGCGCGCAGCTGTCGCACGATGTCCAGCGTCACCTGCGTCACCGAGCTGTCCTCCATGTCGATGCGCACGAAGGAGTCGTGGGCCGCGGCCTCGGCCACCACCGTGCGCGCGTTCTCCAGGGCCAGGGCTTCATCGAACAGCAGCCCGCACTGGGTGAGCTTCAGCGACACGTTGGCCCGCACGCCCACCACGTCGATGCGGGCCAGCAGCCGCTGGTACTGGCGCACCTCCTCCCGCGTCTCCTCGGGCGTCTGGACGGCCTCGTTGAGGTGGTCGAACGACGCCATGAGCCCGCGCGCGGACAGCGCCTTCACGGCGTCCACGGCCTCCTCCAGCGTCTCTCCGGCGATGAAGCGCGAGGCCAGCCGCCGGAAGGGGCGCAGGCGCATGGCGGCGCTCTCCAGTCCAGGGCGTCGGGCCAGGAACAGCAGGGCGGAGCGGGGCAGGTGGGTGGCGTCGGTGGTCATGGTGTGGGTGGCGGCTCAGTGCAGGTGCTGCCGGAGGAAGTCCCCGGCCAGCGTGTTGAAGGCATCGGGGTGGCTCATGTAGGGCAGGTGGCTGGCGCCCCGGATGAGCGCCAGCCGGGCTCCGGGGATGTGCCGGGCCACGTCGCGGGCGGCGCGCGGCGGCACCAGCACGTCCTGGCCGCCCTGGATGACGAGCGTGGGCACCTGGAGCTCATGGAGCCGGGGCATCAGGTCCGTGGCCAGGATGTCCCGCAGCCGGCGCAGCAGCTCCACCGGGGACAAGCGCCGGGCCTCGCGCACGATTTCGGCCCGGCCCTCCGGCGGCAACCGCTGGCCTCCCAGCACCCGGGCCACGGTGGGCGCCAGCAGGTACGCCAGGGGCCGGGGGGCGCGCACCAGGGTGGACAGCGTCAGGGCCAGCCGGCGGATGCGGTGCACGCTGGCCACCGGTGACACCAGCACCAGCGCCTTCACCCGCTCCGGGTGGGCCAGGGCATAGGCCATGGCCAGCAGGCTGCCGTAGGACGACCCCAGCAGGGCGAAGCGCCCCGGCAGCAGGGCCTCCGCGTGGTCCAGCACCGCCAGGTTCCACAAGAGCGGGGTGTGGGTGGCGGGGGTGCGCAGGGGCGGCGTCCAGAGCAGCAGCCTCAGCGCGCCCGTCAGTGGCTCCATGGGCGCGAAGGAACGGCCACTGGCCCCCAGCCCCGGAAGACACACCACGGTGCGTGACGCGTCCGTGTTGCCCTCTGGAAAGGTGAACAGGCGTACCGGTGTGCCTCGCACGGGACGGCGTTCACAAGACAGGTGGGCATAGCCCTGCTGGATGTCGTCCACCTTCGGGACGAGCGGCGGGCCGTGGGGATGTCCCCCCGGGCGGGATGACAGGGCTTCACGCATGGGAATGCCTCGTCAGGAGCCCCCGCACGCTGGCGGCCACGGTGTCCCGGAAGGCCCGGAGGCGGGATTCACTGGCATCCGGAGGCGGCGGGGCGTGAGGCGTCCCCAGGTGGAAGGTGAGCCGCACGGGCCAGGGCAGGGGCCCCATGCCCATCACCAACGGCATCCGGTATTTGTCATCGTTCGTCAGGCGCACGCGCAGGCGTTCCTCGCCCGGGGGCCACCGGAAGGTGTCATCCACCCCCTGGCCGGCGAAGGGCACCACCGGCACGCCGGCGCGGGCCGCCAGCCGCGCGAAGCCCAGCGACTGCTCCCAGCGCAGCCGGTAGCGCCCGTGGCTGTGCTTGAAGGTCTCCCACGCGCCCCCCGGATAGCAGACGACCAGTGAGCCCGCCCGAAGCGCCGTCATGGCGTTCTCCCGCGTCCCCTCCACGCCGCCCAGCCATGGCAACACCGTGCGGATCAACGGGATGCGGAAGAATCCCCGTTCCGTCAGGCCCAATGGATAGCGGCCGGTGCCCTGGTGGATCAGATGAAAGAAGGCAGGTGTCTCGTAACCCCAGACGCCGTGGTTCCCCACCAGCAGCACCGGGCCTTTCAATGGCAGGTGCTCGCAGCCCAGCAGCCGCGCCCGGTGGTACAGGGCCGACAGCGCCGCGCCCTGCTCGGCGAGGCGGAAGACGGCCCGGCGCAGGCTGGCGAGCGGGGCATCCATGATGGAAAAACATGGGGATGCGTGGCGGCCCCAGCAGGCGGCGCCCCCCTCCTGGCCGCCGGGCAGCCGGGCGCTCTTGAGGCGGCGGTGGCCCCGACAGTGGGGGTTCGTAGGAGTTTGAGTAATGCCAGCTCGCAGGCATGCTCAGGTTGTCTGCTTCCAGGTGCATGCCGAACGTTCCGGCATGGGCAGCCCGTTCGACATCCTCATCGACCAGCATCGGGAACTGGAAGAGCGTCTCGAGCGTCTGGCATCGGGTGGGGAACCCGATGAGCTGAGGGGATTGACGGCGGAGCTGCTGGCATTGCTGAGGCTTCACTCACGACTGGAGGAGCGTTGCCTCTACCCGGTGATGGCAGGGGTGGAGGGCCGCGAGTCTTGTCGTGAGCAGACGGAAGACCATCTCACGATGCGTGAGCTGATGGCTGAGCTGGAAGAGCTGCCCTCGGGCCATTCCGAGTGGCAGGCGCGTCTGTTGACACTGGAAGACCTGGCGGTGGCTCATTTCCAAGAAGAGGAGAATGCACGACTGCCCCAGCTCATGACTGCCCTGGATTCCCTGTCGTTGGACGACCTGCGGCGTGATTTATCGGCCACTTGGGACGAGCTGCTGTCACGCCCCCAGGTGTCCCAGGTGGCGGGGGAGGCCCCCCTGCTGGAGTCCCTGCACTGGGACGGCTAGGCCACGGCTGCCGCCGGGAAACAGGTGAGACCTGCGACAACGGGGCGAATGGTCCGTTGCTCAGTCACAACTTTTATCTCTTCCTTTAGACAAAACCATTTTTGGAAGGTAAGGGTATGGGCAGCATCACAAGCATCGAGCATCAGCCCCCCCTAGTACTGCATTACTCTTGTCGTTCCCCAGGTGAGGATTCAACGAATGTCCGTGGATAAAGCGTTTCGCGACATGATCCGCAATGAAATCGAGGTCCAGCTCAAGCCGCTGCGTGACGTGGTCGCGCGGCTGGAGGAGGGCACGGCGGACTTGGACGCGCTCCGCAACGTGGCCGAGCGCCTGGCCCCGCTGGCCGAGGTCGTCGGGCCCCTGTTCGGCGCCCAGATTCCCGCGGCCGCCAAGGCCGGCCGTCGCGGCCCGGGTCGCCCTCCCGCGGCGCGCAGCTCCGTGACGGCGGCCCCCGCGGCCGTGGGTGGCAAGCGTCGTGGCCGCAAGCCGGCGGCGGCGGGTGCTGACGGCTCGCGCGCGTGCGCCATCATCGGCTGCGGCAAGCCCAGCCGCACCAAGGGCTACTGCGCGGCCCACTACCAGAAGCTCCGCATGCTGGAGAAGACCAACCGCCGCCCGAGCGACTGGAAGGACTACGCCGACCCGGACAGCGTGGACGACATCAAGCTGCCGCGTGGACGCGCCGCGTCCAAGGCGTTGGCGGCTGCCGCTCAGGCTGGGCACGCAGGCTAGCCAGCGGCACGCTGCCCCGGCCCGGGCAGAGAGTGACCGCGCCCCCGTCGTTCCGCTCTGTTGCTGGGAGAGGAATCGGGGTCCGCCCATGCGGGAGAGACTTGCCCGTGGGGGCTTGCACGAGCATGAATGCCCGGGCCCATGAACAAACGCGATTTGGAGCCTGGAATCATCACCGACCTGGCCGGAAGGACCACGTACGGTGATTATCTGCAGCTCGACCGGCTCTTGTCGGCGCAGGTGACGCGCTCGCAGCCGCCTCACCACGACGAGCTGTTGTTCATCATCCAGCATCAGACGAGCGAGCTGTGGATGAAGCTGCTCATCCACGAGCTGGGCGCCTGCATCCGTTACGTGCAGGCGGACCGGCTGGAGCCGTCGTTCAAGATTTTCGCGCGCGTGGCGCACATCCAACGGATGCTCTTCGAACAGTGGAGCGTGTTGGAGACGCTCACGCCGAACGAGTACCTGGAGTTCCGCGACACGCTGGGCAGCTCCTCTGGCTTCCAGAGCTTCCAGTACCGTGCGGTGGAGTTCCTGCTGGGCAACAAGGACGCGCAGGCGTTGATGCCCTTCCGCCACGTCCCCGCCATCCACGGCGAGTTGGAGCGGCTGTTCGAATCCCCCAGCCTGTATGACGAGTTCCTGCGCCACCTGTCGCGCATGGGACATCCGGTGCCGCAGAGCCACGTGCAGCGTGACTGGCGCAAGCCCTACGAGAAGAGCCCGGAGGTGGTGGAGGTGTTCCGGCGCATCTACCAGGACGCCGAGGCGCACTGGGATGCGTATGAGATGTGCGAGAAGCTGGTGGACACCGAGGAGCGTTTCCAGCTCTGGCGCTACCGCCACATGATGACGGTGATGCGCATCATCGGCTTCAAGCAGGGCACGGGCGGCTCCTCGGGCGTGGGCTTCCTGCGCAAGGCGTTGGACCTGCGCTTCTTCCCGGAGCTGTGGGACGTGCGCACGGAGCTGACGCCGCCGCCTCCGCGCCACCGGCCCTGAACGTTCGCTCGGCTGAAGACAGTCCAGCGCCTCCCGGGGCCGTCCATTCCGGTACGGCGCCGCGGAGGGAATGACGACTGTCTGGCATGCCAGGGTGGCCGGCCACGGATTGTCATGGGCGCGGGTTAGGCTTCACGCACCATGGACGCTGCCGAACCGCTGCTCTTCGACAAGGCGTACGTCCTCTGCTACCGCACCTTCGACATCGCGGAGGAGCTGGACCTGGAGCGCGCGCGCCGGGTGCTCACGGAGGACTCGCGCCGGCTCAAGCTGTCACGGGAGAACAGTCAGTACATCCAGCTGCCCAACCCACCGCTGGCCTATGAGCTGGGCCGCCGGCCCCTGGCACTGCGGGACGGTCCCGTCACGGTGGATGTCACCGCGCGCCTGTTCGACCATGGCGCCGTGTCCATCATCCTCCAGGTGCCGGTCGTTCCGGGCACCTCGTTGAAAGCGCTCACGCGCATGGCGGACGAGCTCTATGACAGCCAGGCGCTGGAGGACCTGGCGTTGGAGTTGGTGGAAGGTGTGCGCCGCACCATCGCCCCCGCCGCGCAGGCGCCGCACCTGTGGGAGCAGAACGAGAGCTACACCGTCATCTTCGCCGAGCACATCCGTGGCAATCCCACCGCGGATGAGCTGGTGACGCGCGCGGACCTGGCCCGGCTGCTCCTGGGCGAAAGCGGCACGGTGCCGCTGTCTCCGCGTGAGAGCGAATCCGTGCTCCAGTCGCGCTTCAGCTACACCATCCAAGACCTGGTCGTCATCGACTGGAACAGTGCCTTCGTCTACGAGCCGTCCGGCTCGCGAGACATCCCCGACCTGCTGGAAATCGCCAACGCGCAGTTGTTGGAGTTCCGCTACTACGACGAGCGGTTGGACGCGCACATCACCCGCATCCACGAGAAGGTGCAGGCCGCGCGGCATGGGTGGGCCACGTTGTTCCGCAGCCCCTACCGCAGCCTGGCCCGGCAGACGCTCTCCACGCTGGTGGACCTCAACGAGTTCATCGAGCGCGTGGAGAACAGCCTCAAAATCATCGGCGACTTCTACCTGGCCAAGGTCTACGAGAGCGCCGTGCGCCGCATGCGCATCCCGGCGTGGCAGGCCGCCGTCACCCGCAAGCAGCAGTTGCTGGCCCAGACGTATGGCCTGCTCAAGGGCGACGTGGACATCGACCGCTCCCACACGTTGGAGGCCGTCATCGTCCTGCTCATCGTGCTGGAAATCTTCTTCGCCTTCTTCCGCGTCTTCGAGCACTGAGGCACCCGAGGGGAATCCCGTACTTCAGGGCAACGCGCTGTGCGGTATCCACGCTTCGTCTGGCATGGGAGAATGAGGTTTCGAGGCAGGGAGCCATGCGTCCGTGCCGGGGGGAGTGGGGCATGAATGTGCCCGGAAAAAACGTGGGAGCCGCGGTGGACCGCATGTCGCGGGCCCTGGAGCGGCTGTCCGCAGCACCGCCGGTGGTGGCGGTGCTGGAGGAATTGCTTTGCCAGGCGTCCGCCACGCTGGGGGCTTCAGGTGCCTTCCTGTGCTGGTGGGGCGGGACGGGCGACTTGAGCACGCTCACCACGCACGGCGTGGACGCGGAGGCGGCCACCCTCTGCGCGCAGCGGCTGCTGGCCCAGGCGCCGGGGCCGGGTGAGCCGCGCCTGCCCCGGGTGGTGGAGGACGTGTCGCGAGACGCGCTGCTGGCCTCCGAGCCGGATGCCCTGCTGCGCCTGGGGGCCACGGCCTTGCTGTCCCAGCCGCTCTTCTTCGCCTCCGGCCTGGGCGCCGCCGGTGTGCTGGGCGTGCTCTTCCGCGAGGCGTGGCGGCCACGGGAGGAGGACCTGCGGCGCTTCGGCCTCTCGGTGAAGCTGGCGGCGCTGGCGCTGGAGCGCGAGCGCATGGCGGAGACGCTGCGCCAGTCCGTGCTGTCCGCGCGAGCGGAGGTGGAGGAGTCGGAGGTGCTGCGGCTGCGCCGCTTCCAGGCGGTGACGGAGGCCTTGGGTGGCGCGCTGTCCTCGGACGAGGTGGCGCGCGTGGTGCTGGAGCAGGGGCTCCCCGCGGTGGGCGCGGGCGTGGGCCTGGTGCACCTGGTGGAGCCGGACGGGACGCTGGCGTTGAAGGCCGGGCTGGGGGTGTCCCACGCGCAGCGGGAGGCGCTCCGGGTGCCGCCCTGGCGAAGCGGTGGTGTGCCGGGGCACGGCGCGGGGGCACCCGTGCGGCTGGAGACGCCCGCCGCTGCGCGAGACGGGGTGTCCGTGCAGGGGGCGCCGGTGTGGCTGGAGACGCCCGCCGAGGTGCGGGACGTGGTGCCCACGTTGGGGGCACTGCGCGCGCTGGTGCTGCTGCCCTTGCAGGTGGAAGGGCATGCCTTTGGCACGTTGTGCCTCGGCTTCTCGGAGGCGCGGCGCTTCTCGGTGCTGGAGCGGGCGTCCATCACCGGCCTGGGGCACGCGTGTGGCCAGGCGCTGGAGCGCGCGCGGCTGTACGCGCGGGAGCGCACCGCGCGGCTTCAGGCGGAGGCGGCGGGACAGCGCTTGCGGCTCCTGGCGGACGCGAGCGCGCTCGTGTCGGCGTCGCTGGACTGGGAGGAGACGGTGGCGGGCGTGGCGCGGCTGGCGCTGGGGCACTTCGCGGATGGCTGCGCGGTGGATTCGTACGAGGACGGCGTGGTGCGGCGGCTGGCCGTGCTCTATGAGAATCCGCAATCGGCGCCGCGCGGGTTGGAGCTCCTGCGCTTCGCTCCGCAGGAAGGCAGCCCCACGTTGCTGGCGGAGGTGCTCGCCTCGGGGCGTCCGTGGATGATGGCGCGCCCCACCGCGGAGCCCGGGGACACCCGTACGGCGGCGGCGCGGCTGTACGCGGCCGCGCGCGAGCTGGGCGTGGGCTCGCTCATCCTGACGCCGCTGGTGGCGCGGCAGCGCACGCTGGGGGTGCTCACCTTCATGCGGAGCGAGACATCCGCGCCCTTCGACATCCCGGACCTGTCCCTGGCCGAGGAGCTGGCGGGGCGCGCGGCGCTGGCCATCGACAACGCGGACCTGTTCCGCAAGGCGCGCGCGGCGGAGGAGGAGAGCCGGCGCGGGGCGGCGCGGCTCCACGTCCTGGTGCAGGTCAGCCACCTCATCGCGGAGGCGGGGTTGGACCTGTCCATGGTGCTGGAGGTGCTGGTGCGCAAGGTGTCGGAGGCGCTCGGTGACGCGTGCGTGCTCCAACTGCTCTCCGAGGACACGACGCGCTTGGAGCTGGTGACGGTGCACCATCCCAACGCGGAGGCCCGCGCGGTGCTGGACGCATCCATGCGGCGCTGCCCGGGGCGGGTGGGAGAAGGGCTGTCGGGCCGGGTGGCGGCGACGGGGAAGCCGCTCTTCGTCCCGCGCCTTCAGGCCGAAGACCTGCGCGATGAGCGCGTGCCGGAGGGCATGCCCTTCCTCCAGCACTACGGGCCCCACAGCGTCATCGTCGTCCCGCTGGGCGTGCGCGGCCGGGTGCTGGGCACGCTGGGGGTGATGCGCGAGGCGCAGGGCCGCGAGTATTCGGTGGAGGAGCGCGCGCTGCTGGAGAGCCTGGCGGCGCGCGCGGCGTTGGCCATTGAAGACGCGCGGCGATACGGCGCGGCCACGCAGGCGGTGAAGGCGCGGGACGAGCTGCTGTCGGTGGCGGGGCACGAGCTGAAGTCGCCGCTGAACGCGCTCCAGCTCCAGATTCACCTGCTGGCGCGCATGGCCCGCGAGGCCATGGCCGTGGACGGGCTGGCGGAGCGCGCGGAGCGGGCGGCGAAGGCGGGCCAGCGGCTGGGGCTGCTCATCGATGACCTGCTGGATGTCTCGCGCCTCAGCTCGGGGCGGCTGGGGCTGAAGCGTGAAGAGGTGGACCTGGCGGCGCTGACGCGCGAGCTGGTGGGCCGCATGTCCGAGGAGCTGGCGCTGGCGGGCAACGAGGTGCGGCTGCTGCTGGACAGGCCGGTGTCGGGGCACTGGGACCGGCTGCGGCTGGAGCAGGTGCTGGTGAACCTGCTCACCAACGCGGCGAAGTACGGCGCGGGCCGGCCGGTGACGGTGGAGGTGGAGGCCGTGGGCCCGGTGGCGCGGCTGTCCGTGCGCGACGAGGGCATCGGCGTGTCGCCGGAGGAGCAGGAGCGCATCTTCGAGCAGTTCGAGCGCTCCGCGTCGGTGCAGCACTTCAAGGGACTGGGCCTGGGCCTGTGGATTACCAAGCGCATCGTCGAGGCCCACGGCGGCAGCATCCGTCTGGCGAGCGAGCCGGGCAAGGGCTCCACCTTCACCGTGGAGCTGCCCTTGCCGGCTTGAGCGCCTGGACAGCTCGCACTCGCTGCGCTCTGGTGACGCGGATGATGAAGACGCGCGCACTCCACCGCCGGGCCTTGCTCGCCGCCGCCGTGCTGGCCGTGGCCGCCCCGGGCTGCCGGCACGCGCCCCCGCTCGACCCAGGGCTGGACGCGGATGGCGACGGCGTCCTCAATGGGGAGGATGCCTGCCCCACCGTGCGCGGGCTCGCGCGGCTCCAGGGCTGCCCCGCGAAGGACACGGACGGCGACGGCGTGGAGGACGCGCTGGACAAGTGCCCGCGTCACGCCGGGCCCGCGTCGCGGGACGGCTGCCCCATCCGCGACTCGGACGAGGACGGCGTGGAGGACGCGAAGGACGCCTGCCCGCGGGTGTTCGGCCCGCTGGAGCGGCAGGGCTGCCCCGTCGACGACCCGGACCGCGACGGGGTGGAGGGCGCGGCGGACAAGTGCCCGGACGAGCCCGGGCCCGCCTCGCGCGAGGGGTGCCCCATCCGCGACGCGGACGGGGATGGCGTGCCGGATGAAGAGGACGCCTGTCCCGACGAGGAGGGACTGCCCTCGCTGCGCGGCTGCCCGGAGCGGGACGTGGATGGCGACGGCGTGGCGGACCACCGGGACAATTGTCCGCGAGAGCGGGGCGTGGCGGACAACCAGGGTTGCCCGGCGGCGCGCAAGCAGCGCGTCGTCATCCGCCCGGACCGGCTGGAGCTGTTGGAGCGCATCACCTTCGCGCCCGGCACCGCCGCCCTCCAGCCGCGCGTCCAGCCGGTGCTCGACAACGTGGCCGAAGTCCTGCTGGTGCACCCGCGGCTGGGTGTCATCGCCATCGAAGGCCACACGGACAACCGCGGGGACCCGGACGCGCAGCGGGAGGTGACGCTGGCGCGCGCGGAGGCGGTGCGGGACTACCTGGTGGAGCGAGGTGTCCCGCTGGAGCGGCTGGAGGCGTGGGGATTCGGCCCGGACAAGCCCGTCGAGTCGAATGAGACTGCCCAGGGACGCGAGGCCAACCGCCGTCTGGACCTCCGGGTGGTGGCGCCGCGCGGGCGGCCGTAGGTCCCGGACTCCCCGTGGGTGGGGGGTGTGAGGTACACTCACCCACCATGAGTGCTTCCAGCCCCCTGTTTGGTGATTTGCTGCTCAAGTTGGGGATTGTCTCGCCCGGCCAGGTGCAGGAGGCGCTCGCCCTCCAGGCCCTCACCGGGCAGCGCGTGGGGGAAGCCCTCATCTCCCTGGGCTACGTCACGCGGGAGCAGATTCAGGACGCGCTGGGAGAGGCGCTCGGGCTTCATCAGGACAAGAGCCCCCTGCAGCCCGCGCTGGGCGAGCTGCTGGTGGGGCTCAAGTACGTGACGCTGGCGCAGCTCGACGAGGCGCTCGCGCGCCAGCGCCGCGACGGCCGCAAGCTGGGCGAAATCCTGGTGGAGCTGGGCCACTGCACCTACAAGCAAATCTACGAGGCGCTGGGGCTGCAGAACCGCATCGCCGGGCGGCAGGATTTGCCGCGCCCCTCCTCTGATGGCCGTCGCCGCGTGGTGGTGGTGGACGACAGCCCGCTGGCCTGCGCCTTCGTGCAGGAGGGCCTGGTGGCGTTGGGTTACGAAGTTCTCTGCTTCCAGGACCCGTTCGAGGCCCTGGAGAGCATGGGCCGTCTCCAGCCCGTCATCGTCCTCAGTGATTTGGAGATGCCCGGCCTGGACGGCGTGGAGCTGTGCCGCCGCCTGAAGGAAGGCCCCAGCCACGCGGTGCCCGCCATCATCCTCACCGCCAACGACGTGGAGGCCGAGCGCGTGCGCGGCCTGCGCGCCGGCGCGGATGACTACGTCAACAAGTCCGCGTCCATGGACGAGCTGGCCGCGCGCATCGAAAGCGTGGTGCGCCGCACCGGCGAAACGGAGCGCATGCGCAAGCTGTTCGCGCGCTACACGTCCGACGCGGTGGTGGAGGAAATCCTCAAGAGCGCGGACGCGGTGGTGCTCACCGGCGAGAAGCGCGAGGTGACGTTGCTGTTCGCGGACATCCGCAACTTCACCGGCCTGGCGGAGAGCCTGCCTCCGGAGCAGGTGGTGGGGGTGCTCAACCAGGTGCTCGGGCGGATGTCGGACGCGGTGCTCACCTGCGGCGGCACGCTGGACAAGTTCCTGGGTGACGGGCTGATGGCCGTCTTCGGCGCGCCGGTGGCCCGTCCGGATGACGCGCTGCGTGCGCTCCAGTCCGCGAAGATGATGATGGATGCGCTGACGGACCTGCGCATCGAGGCGGAGGCGGAGTGGGCGGCGGGCGGGCGCGAGGGCCAGCCGCTGGTGCTGGAGCTGGGCATCGGAATCAACTCGGGCGTGGTGGTGGCGGGCAACATCGGCAGCACGGTGCGCGCCGAGTACACCTGCATTGGTGACGCGGTGAACGTGGCCGCGCGGCTGTGCGCGCTGGCGGGCCCGGGGGAAATCCTGGTGGGGGAGCGCACCCGCGAGCTGGTGGATGCCAACGAGACGGCCTTCGAGGACCTGCCTCCCGTGCGGCTGAAGGGCAAGCAGCAGCCCGTTCCACTGTTCCGCGCCCTGTAAGAGGTGAAGTCCACGCGCGCCTCGCGACCGGAAAGCGGCTATAGGAAGGGGTCATGAACGCCTCGTCTGACGAGCCCCCTCCGTCCCGCCGCTCCCCCGTGTTGTTCGTGGGGCTCGTCTTCGGACTCGGGTTGGTGGTCGCCGTCCTGGTGGGCGCGCTGAGCGGCTCCAAGGCCGTGCACGCCGACCGAATCCATCAGGACCTCGCCCTGCTGGAGGAGGCCCTGGGCCGCTACCGCGCGGACAAGGGCACCCTGCCGGAAGACGCGGACGTGGAGGAACTGCTGGTGCCCGCGTACCTGCCCTCCGTGCCGTTGGACCCGTGGGGCCGGCCGTACCGCTACACGAGCAACGGCGAGGAGGTGTTCCTGTCCACCTTCGGCAAGAGCGGAGACCGGGGTGGCTCGGGCGAGGAGCAGGACCACACCAACCACGACGGGCACGCCGTGCCCAAGGTTGCGCCCGAGCGCACGTGACGTGCGGGCGGGCAGGCGCTGGGGCGTGCCCAGGCCCCGCGAGCCCGCGAGTGCGGTGTGCGCCGGGCCCTGGAGCGAGCCAGCGTAGGGCGGGTGCCCGCTTCCTGGCGTCGCCATGGCCACTGTTTCCTTCACGGGGAAGGGTCTTCCCGAACCTGGAGGGCAGCCATGGCCATCGTGTGCGTCACCAACCTGTCCCCTGAGTCCCTCGCGGCTGCCCACGTGGCGGCGGCCGTGGCGGGGCGGCTGCAAGAGCCGCTGCTGCTCCTGGGCGTCGCGGAGGGCGACGCATTCCTCGACGACGGCACCGGCGCGCTGGCCCTCACCCAGCAGCGGTTGGAGGCGGAGGCCGCGCGGCTCGAAACGCTCGCGAGGGCGGTGCGCTACCGGCTGCAGGCGGGCACCTCCGCGGATGAAGTGCTCAGTGACGAGGAGTGTCGGCACGCGCGGTGGATTGTGGTGGCCGCGTCCGGCTGGCGCACCCCGGCGTGGCGGCGGGCCACGGTGCCCGAACGCCTGTCTCGCTACGGCTGCGCGCCGGTGCTGGCCGTGCGCAGCGACACCGCGCTGACCGACTGGGCGCGGGGCCGCAGGCGGCTGTTGGTGCTGGTGGGCGTGGACCCCGGCTCCTCCACGACGGGCGCCGCGGTGTCCTTCCTGCGCGAGCTGCGCCGGGTGGGGCCGTGTGACGTGCTGGCCACCTACGTGTGCTCGCCCATGGATGAACGGGAACGGCTGGGCATCCACAGCCCCGTGCACGTGGAGCTGCTGGAGCCGGCGCTGCAGGGCATGGAGGCGCTGGACCCCATCGTGGAGCGCGTGCTGCAACGCGAGGTGCGCGAGCAGGTGGGGGACCTGGTGGGCGAGGGCCGCGTGGAGGTGGTGCTGGAGCCCGGCTTCGGCCGTCCGGCGGACCACCTGATGCACGTGGCGCACACGCGCGGCGCGGACCTGATGGTGGTGGGCACGCACCAGCGCAGCGGGGTGAAGCGGCTGTGGCATGGCTCGGTGTCCGCGGGGGTGCTGCGGCACGCGGCGCAGTCCGTGGTGTGTGTGCCCCCCCTGGTGCAGGCCCGGCGCGCGGACCGCCCACCGCGAAGCGTGCTGGTGCCCGTGGACTTCTCCGAGGCCTGCACCAAGGCCATCTCCCATGCGCGCACGCTGGTGGGGCCCGGGGGCCGGGTGCACCTGCTGCACGTCCACCGCCGCAAGCTGGAGGACCGCGGCTTCGCGGACCACTACGGCGTGCTGCCCGAGCCCGCCAGGGACAGGGACCAGGTGCTCCAGCGGCTGTGGGAGCTGGTGCCGCGCGACGAAACCGCCCAGACGGTGCGCTGGAGCGTGGAGGGTGTGACGGGCGAGGACGTGACGCTGGCCATCTGCCAGGCCACGGAGCGCGAAGGGGTGGACCTGGTGTGCGTGGGGACGTCCCTGGAGCCCTCGCGCCTGCGGGACGCCCTGGAGGGCGAGGTGGCCCATGAGCTGGTGACGCGTTGCCGCCGGCCCGTCATGGTGGTGCCCTCCGCCTGAGGCAGGTGTTTCAGACGGGGGCTACCTGTCATCACATGAAAGGACTGTCAGGTGGTGCCGGCTCCGACGTGCCCGGTAGGGCACGTCTGCATTAGAATCTAGAAATCACGCATTTCCAGACGCAGGGGGGCCGCCGGTGACACCGCAGGGTTATCGTGAAGTGGAGCTCGTCTGTAACCGTTCCTCGCTGCTCCTCCATGGCGGTACGGAAGAGGAGCGGCGCTGCTGGGCGCAGGAAGCCGCGCGCAACTTCAACGTGGAGCTGGTGGAGGTGCGGCAGGCGGCCGAGCTGCCGCAAGCGCTCCGGCATCCCAACGGGGTGGTGTTCATCCCGGACGTGGCGAAGCTGGGGCGGGACGCGCAGTTCGTCCTGCTGCAGTGCCTGCGGACGCAAGAGGAGCGGCCGAAGCTGGTGCTGGGCGTCTCTGGCTCGGCGGACGCGGCGCTGGCGCGCGGCACGCTGCGCGAGGACCTGCACTACCGTCTGCACAAGGCCCAGGTGGACCTGCAGAAGGACGGGCTGCGGGACGTGTTGAAGCGCCGCTGGGCGCAGCAGGCCGAACAGCTCGCGCTGAAGGCCGCCGCGGCCCGCGCCGCCGAGGAAGCGGCCCGCGAGGCGGCCATGGCCCGGCGCCCGGGCACGGTGACGCGCATCGCTCCCAAGCAGAAGAAGGTGAGCGGAGGCGCTCGAGCGAAGGCCGTGTCCAGGAACGCCGCCCGCTGAAGCCGTGCCTCAGTGCCGGTGCTTCTGCCCGCGCTTCGCCTTGGTGGCGGGGCGCGGTGTCTTCGCGGTGCCGCGCCTGGCGGCTGCGGCCTGGCCGGGCACGGACTTGCGGCCCACCTGATTGTTCGCGCCCGCCGCGGAGGCCGTCTTGATGGACGGTGACTTACGGCGCGCCGGGGCCTTCGCGGGCTTGCCACTCTCGATGACGCCGCGGGCCGCCTTGGCCGTGCGCCGCGTCCCCTCCGCCGCCGTCTTCACGCGGCCGCGGGCCGGGGCGCCCCGAATCTTGGACTGGAGGTTTGCCACTCCCCGGGCCGTCACCACCGCGGTGCCCAGGAGGACCCGCGCGCCGCGCGTGCCGGCCTGGACGGCCACCTCCTTCACCCTGTCCACCAGCCCCCGCTTGGAAATCGCCATGGCGCGCCTCGTCTCCGTGACTGTCCTTCGCTGGCGCCAAAGGTAGTCACGGGCACACGGGCGTGAAGCCGTCCCCCTCCCTCTCCCGCATGCGGGTTCCGGCCATTCCAAGGTGGGCGGGAATGTGTGAAGTGGGGAAACTGGGCTAGAGTCCGGCGCACTGTCCCATTTCCTTCTCGGAGCAAGAGCATGTCCCAGGAAAACACCGGAAAGCCGAAGCGCGGCCTGAAGCGACCCATCGAGGTCGTTCGCGCGGAGCTGCTCAAGGATCCGGAGACGAAGAAGATCGCCGAGGCCGTGAGCATGAAGCTCGAGGACTACGTGGAGCTGGTCCTCAAGTACGCTCAGGACAAGGACAAGGAGGCGGAGGTCGCCGTCATCTCCGACGAGGAGCTGCGCCGCAACGGCTTCAACCCCCTCTCCACCGAAGAGGCCGCCAACATCCTCATCAAGGGCATGAAGGGCGAGCTTCCCGGCTCACCCCCGGACTTCGAGGCCTCCAAGTTCACCCAGGACAAGGCCTCCACCGCCGGCAAGCCGTCCCTCACCTCGCCTCCCGTGGGCGGCGCTGCCCCCACCGGTCCGCAAGATCCTGCCGCCCACAAGGAGCTGATGGATCAGCTCAAGAAGGGCAGCAGCGGCGGTAACCGCCCGTAATCCCTGAGACCACGGGCGGGGGCCGGTGGGGAAAATTCGACGAAAAAGGTGAGAGGAAACAATTCCCCACACGCACCGAGAATCCTCTCGAGTTTTCCTTCCGGTACAAATCTCCGCCTTCCAGGCATCTAGAATCCAAGGGGTACGATCATGGGCGCACTCAAGTCCGTTACGAACGTCATCAGCAAGGTCGCCAGCACGGTCAGCAAGATTGCCGGTGGCATTGCGAACATCGGCGGCAAGGCCATGGAGTTCCTCCAGAAGCCCCTGAGCTCGCTGGTGGACCCCATCGCCAAGTTCATCGGTGAGAAGGTCGGCAAGCTGCCCCTGGTCGGCAAGTTCCTGGGCCCCACGGCGGAGAACCTGGTGAAGCAGGGCGCCGCGTCCTTCCTGGGTGAGGGCACGCTGGGCAGCCTGGGCTTCCTGTCCAAGATCGCCCCCAAGGTGCAGGACATCACCAACATCGCGCAGGCGGTCAAGGGCGCGGCGGACAAGGTCGGCGCCTTCGCGGAGAACCCGCTGGGTCTGCAGAACTTCCAGAACATCATCGCGCAGAACCACGCCCGCTTCGTGGAGTGATGATCCGCGCCTCTGGCGCGAACTGGTAGCAAGCCCCAGGGCCGGTCTCCCGCGAAGCTGCGGGGCCGGCCCTTCGGCTTTGCGGGCGACGCGGCCCCCCGCGCGGCGGCGCTCAGTGCCCGGTCTGGGCCAGGCGCCGGGTGTCGCGGATGAGGCGCTCCGTGGAGTCGCTGTCCGCGCTGTCGTAGTAGCCGCGAATCTGCCCGGCGTCGTCCACGAGCACGAAGTGCGTCCCGTGGAAGATGGAGAGCAGGTCGTCCTCGGGCGCGCCGGGCTCTCGGCCCATGCTGACCTTGAAGCCCTGGACGATGGTCTCCTTCAGCTGCTCGTAGTCGCCGGTGAGGAAGCTCCAGCGGGAGAAGTCCGCGCCGTGGCGCTCGCCATACTCGGTGAGCCGCTCCGGGGTGTCGTACTTCGGATCCACGGAGAACGACACCAACTGGAGCCCGGCGCCATGGGACGCGGTGGCGTCCTGCACGCCCACCATCTTCCGCGTGAAGGCCGGGCAGACAGTGGGGCAGCGCGTGAAGATGAAGTTGGCCACGAAGGGCTTGCCCCGGAGCTGCGTGCTCCCGAAGGGCTGGCCGTCATGCCGGGTGAAGGTGAAGTCTGGCAGCGCGCCCAGCTGGGGCAGGGGCCCACCGCTCTGGCCGCGGATCAGCATGGCCCCCAGGGTGGCGGTGACGCCAAGCGCGGCCACGGCGACACCCGCCCAGAAGCCCGGGCGCTGCGTGAGACGGGCCCGAGGGGCCGGAAGGACGGAGTCAGCGGACATGGCCCCGGAGGTAACGGAACCCTTGGAGTCACACAAGCGTGGCCGCTGGGGTGCGACATCCTGGCTACTTGGGGGGATGATGTCACGAGTCTGTAACGACCCATCCTCGTGTCACAATTTCGTGATTTCAGTGGTTTTACATAAGTTTATGCATAAATAACTGCTCTTCCGGGGAAACATCCTCTCAGTCGTTACGAAAATGTGGGTACGTCGCCTCTCTGTTTCCAGGAGTCTGCCCCCCGTGACGATCTACTCCGTTCGCCGTGGCGATAGCCTCAGTGCGCTGGCCCAGCGCTTCAACACCTCGGTGTCGTCGCTCGCGAAGAGCAACGGCATCTCCAACCCGGACCTCATCTACGCGGGGCAGAAGCTCCGCATCCCGGACGGCTTCGACGCGCCTCGTGCTTCGGGTGGCGGTTCGTACACCGTGAAGTCGGGCGACACGCTCAGCGGCATCGCGGGCCGGCACGGCACGTCGGTGGGCGCGCTGGCCAAGGCCAACAACATCTCCAACCCGGACCTCATCTACGCGGGCCAGCGGCTCACGATTCCGGGTGGGGGCGGTGCGTCGCCTTCCTCGGGCGGCGGTTCCTACACCGTGAAGTCGGGCGACACGCTCAGCGGCATCGCGGGCCGGTACGGCACGTCGGTGGGCGCGCTGGCCAGGGCCAACAACATCTCCAACCCCAACCTCATCTACGCGGGCCAGCGGCTCACGATTCCGGGTGGGGGCGGTGCGTCGCCCACCCGGCCGGCGCCGAACCAGCCGCCGGTGGGGGGCGTGGGGGGCCCGAAGCCGCCGACCGGTGGATCCGCCGGCGTGACGGTGCAGCAGCTCCGGGCGGTGATGCCCAACCTGTCCCAGGCGAAGGCGGAGCAGTACCTGCCCCACCTGAACCGGGCCATGGCGGAGGCGAACATCACCACGCCCATGCGCAAGGCGGCCTTCCTGGCGCAGCTCGCGCACGAGAGCGGCCAGCTCCGCTACATGGAGGAGATTGCCTCCGGCGCCGCCTACGAGGGCCGCAGGGACCTGGGCAACACCCAGCCGGGCGACGGCGTCCGCTACAAGGGCCGTGGCCCCATCCAGCTGACGGGCCGCGCCAACTACCGCGCCGCGGGCCAGGCGCTGGGCATCGACCTGGAGGGCAACCCCCAGCGCGCCAAGGACCCGGACGTCGCGTTCCGCATCGCCGGCTGGTACTGGTCGTCGCGCAACCTCAACACCTACGCGGACGCGGGCAACTTCCGCGAGGTCACCCGCCGCATCAACGGTGGCTACAACGGCATGGCGGACCGCGAGATGTACTACCGCCGCGCGCAGAACGTCTTCTGAGCCCGCGCTCCCAACGCGCGGTGCGGTGAAGCGGGGACCGTGGCCATGGAGGCCCCGGTCCCCGTCGCGTTTCGGGCGAGTCCCATTGCGGAGATGCCGCGTCCAGCCTGGGCGACCGCCGAACGCGCGTGGCCCTGGGAGGCGCCCTGGTGTGCCGGCTGCATCGGACGGGCCGTTCCCACCCGGAGCGCGTCCCATGCCTCGTATCGATTCGTCCGGCAGTTCCTCGTTGTCCTCCATCGACACCCCCACGGAGGCCGGAGCGGCGCCCCCGTCTCCGTCACGCGCCGCTGAGCCCCGCGCGCAGGCATCGCCTCAGCGTAACGAGGTGCGCGCCTTCGACGGATCCGCCGCGAAGACGCCGGAGCCCTCGTCTCACGGATCCACGCCTGCTGGGGCGGGCCCCGCCCGGTCCGCGGGGGAGATGGCCGTGCTGGGAGGCTGGTCGCGCCCGGAGGGCTCGAAGGAGGCGCCCACGGACGTGCTCGAAGGCATCCGCGCGCGCCTGACGCGGAGCCTGGAGAACTGGACCGTCGGCGCCGATGACGTGCGGGCGGTGCACACCGCGCTGGGACGTCTCCCGGCGGGCACGTACAGGGTCGCGCTGGAGCGCTTGCAGCAAGAGGGGCTGCTGGGCGCATACGTGAAGGCGCAGGACGCGGGCTCGCGGCTCGCGTTCCTGGAGCAGGCGGAGTCGAAGGGCGTGCTCCATCGGCGCAACGGGGAGTCGGGCCCGGTGGGCCCCCTGGGCTACCCGGCGGTGCCGGACGTCTTCGTCAATGACCGGCGGCTGCCGGGGGCGATGCGTGACGCGGTGAACGCACACGCCATCGACGTGGGCGCGGGCTTCTATCGGGCGCACACCGAATACCTCGGCCGGTATGCCCGCGCGGTGGATGGGGCCCAGAGCCTCCAGGAACTGGGAGCGCTGGGACCGCCCCGTGCCGCGCACCTGCCCGAGTCCCTCCTGGGCCTCGAGTGGAAGGACCCGTCGCGGCGGGACTACGAGGCGGCCTGGAAGGCGGGCATCGGCCAGCCGAAGACGCTCAACCTGACGCTGCAACACGTCAGCGCCCGGCAGCGGGAGCTCTCTGGGGAGCGCGCCGGGGGCACGGTGCAGCTTCACGGCAAGGTGGGTGTCAGCAACGAGAGCGCTCAGTGGAGCGCGAAGGCGGCGCTCGACACCCGGGGACACGGGGAGCTGAAGGGGGACGTGGGCGTCTCCGCGCGCGCGGGCCCCGTGGGTGTCGAGCTGTCACACGACAGCTCGGGCGAGACGGAGCGGAAGGTCAAGGTGAACCTGGGGCTCGTGGAGCTCAGCCTGGCATCGGACGGCGAGCAGCGCGTCGCGGTGGGGGTCGGCTCGCTGTTCCAGGTGCACGCGACACTCAACGCGAAGAAAGCGGAGCTCGGGGGCGGCGTGTCAGCGAAGCTCAAGGCGGATGGGAGCCAGGCCAGCGCCGAGGCGGGCTTCTCCATGAAGGGCCTGACGGCGGAGCGAGCCCAGCAAGCCGTCGCCCCCGGGCATCGGAACGTCTTCCAGCCGCCCGCCGAGCTGGCATCCCGCACGGCCTGGGACGCGCTGCCTGAGTCCACGCGAGCGGCCTATGCGAAGGAGGGGTGGAATCGGGAGGCGTGGACCCGGGCCTTGCCGCGCTGAGGACCCGGACCTGGGCTACGAGCCCAACTTTCAGGAATCCGCCTCGGGGGGCGGCAGGGGGCGAGGCCACACCAGGTAGCAGGCGATGAAGGGGAGGTACCAGGGGGCGGCCACCCACAGCCACGGCACTTTCGACGCCATCCGTGTCAGCATGAAGACGCCGCCGAACCAGACCAGGCCCTGGATCCCCAGGCCCAGGCTTCCGAGGTACTGGAGCGGGCGCGTCTTCGTCCAGGTTCCGAGGATGGCCAGCAGCGCGGGCGCGACGACGGGCAGCAGGTAGGGCGTCAGCAACGCCCCCATATCGTCGAGCGAGCGGACGTCTGGGAGGGCCATCAGGACGAGCTGCAACACCAGGCAGAGGAGCGTGGCGGTTGTCGCCAGGACGGGCGAGCGGAGGATGCGCGACGGGGGAGCCTCCGTCGTCGGCAGCCTCCGCTCACGCCGGGCCCGCTCCAGGGCGTCCGGGGGGACCTCCAGCGCATACGGGTAGCCCAGCTCCAGCAGGGCCTCCACCGCCGCGGTGCGCACCGTGATGCCGGCGCTCCCCGTCAGGACACTGGCATCCCCCGGCAGCGTCATCAGGGACAGCAGGTAGTCCGTTCGCTCGCGCAGGGCCTCCGGGTCCTCTGCGGGACGCTGGGCAATCGCCGCGATGAGCGCGTCCACCTCCAAGGGGATGACGCCGGGCGAGCTCAGGGCGTCCCGCAGCGCGGCCAGCGAAGGAGGGGCAGGCAGCGGCGCCAGGGACTCCACAAGGGAATCGCTCGTCGGCTCGGCGGGGCGGGTATGCGTGGAGGTCATGGCCGCGGAGACGTGAGTCTACCACCGGGCCCCGCGGCGAGTCCCCCGCGCGGCCGTCCGGAGGGCGAGGGGCCGGGCCCTTCGGAGGGACATGTCCTCGAGGCGTGCGCACCCTTCCCCTGGGTGACTCTTTCACGAGGAGCGAGGCAGCGCATGGCGACGGAGCGAGCGCAGCGGTTCGTGGATGCACTGGCGAAGCTGGAGAAGGAGGGGGACCTGGAGACCCTCGTCTCCCTCTTCAGTGACGACGCACAGGTGAGCAACGTGGCCTCGCCGCAGGTCTTCTCTGGCCAGGAGGGCGCCCGGCGGTTCTGGCGTGAGTACAAGGGCACCCTCCAGCGCGTGGAGTCCACCTTCCGCAACATGATTGAGGCGGGCTCCCGCGTCGCGCTCGAATGGGAGACGCAGGGCACCGCCCACAACGGCGCGGCGGTGGCCTATGAAGGCGTGTCCATCATCGAGTGGGATGGCGACCGGATCCGCCGCTTCTACGCGTACTTTGATCCGCACGCGCTCGGCCTGGAGCTGACCTCCGGCAGCGCGCCGCGCTCGGAAGTCCCCGCCACCGCCCCCGCGTGAGGCGTGAGGCCGCCCCACGTTGGGGCGTCAGGTTGTTCCCTGTGAAGTGAGCCGCCGGGCTCGCCAGCCCGGACGCGCCCTTCACCCCTGGCCGGTGCTCGACACTGAGCCGTGACCTTCAGACACCTCCCGATTCCCAAGTGCGGACGCTACCGTCAGCCGCCGCGTCCCCGGATTGCCGACGCTGTCCGGACAGGGGGCCGCGGAAAATGATGCCGGTCCGCCGAGTTTTGGGCGGTACCGTTCGACGCGGTGCGTTTTCCGGAAAGCCCGGACGCGATAGCGTTTGCTCCGTCCTCGGAGAAGGTGGGTTGGTGATGGTGTGGCGGAGGACACGAGCTCGGATGACCGGTCCTGACCCGGCAGTTTGCTTTGCGTCTACACGGAAAAGCCTGATGACTCGCTTTGCTGCCTTCTTCGTCGTCCTGTCGTTGATTGCCGCCCCCCACACCGCCTGGGCCCAGCAGCGCCAGACCGAGTCCGCGAAAAAGACCCGGGCGGTGAAGTCCTCCTCGAAGACGAAGGCCACGAAGACGAAGGCCGCGAAGCCGGTCAAGGCCACGTCGAAGCGCAAGCCCGCGAAGAAGGGCAAGAAGGCCACGCCGGCCGTGGATTCGCGGGGCGTGAACGCCCCGGAGCTTCAGGCCCAACCCATGATGCAGGTGGAGCCCGCCAAGCCCCTGTCTCCAACGGACGACGCGCCCACCGCCCAGAAGAAGTCCGGGGAGGCCCCGGCGGAAGGGGGGGACTCGCTGGACTTCGACCTGCTGGAGCCCGCCGAAGCCGCGGCCGCGGCGCAGGTGGACCCGGACCTGGAGAAGCGCATTGGCCGGCGCCGCACCATGCTCAAGCTGCACCAGGGCCTGGGCTTCGCGATGGCCGCCGGTCTGGTCGGCACCACGGTGGTGGGCCAGCTCCAGTTCAACGACTCGTTCCGCGGCGGCGGGGATGACCGCAACCTGCTGGGCCTGCACCGGGGGCTCGCCATCGGCACGTCGGCGCTGTTCGCCACCGTGGGCATGCTGGGGGTGCTGGCGCCGGAGCCCTTCGAGAAGGAGAAGCTCCAGTGGGACACCATCACCGTCCACAAGATGTTCATGGCGCTCGCCACCGTTGGCATGGTGGCGCAGATCGTCCTCGGCATCATGGCCACGGACCGTTTTGGCCGGCTGTCCGAGACGGACTTGGCCACCGCGCACCAGATCTCCGGCTACGTGACGTTGGGCGCGGTGTCGGCCGGCGTCTTCACACTGTTCTTCTGAAGCGCATGCCTTTCGTAGTGGTTTCCTGGAGGTTGACGTGATTGCTCGACGAATCGCCCTGATCGCCACCCTGGTGCTCGCGCTGCCCGCAGTCGCGCAGTCGCAGGCCCGCACGTATAGCGTCAAGAAGGACGCCAGTTCGCTCACCTACAAGCTCAAGCACAAGCTGCATGAGGTGGTGGGCAAGGCGCCGCCCAGCGACGGCAAGGCCCGCCTGCTGCCGGACGGCACGCTCCAGGTGGCGGTGCGCGCCAACGTGAAGGACTTCGATTCGGGCAACGCCAACCGCGACGCGCACATGCTGGAGACGACGGACGCGGCCAGGTTTCCCATCATCGACTTCAAGGGCGTGGCCACCGGCGTGAAGCCGCCCACCAGCTTCCCGGCGAAGGTGCCGGTGAAGGTGAAGGGCCAGCTGACGTTCCACGGCGTGAAGAAGACCGTGGAGATTCCGATGACGGTGCTGTTCAAGTCGGAGAAGGAGGCGGTGGCCGAGGGCAGCTTCGACATCAGCCTGGATGCCTACAACGTCAACCGCCCGTCGCTGTTGATGGTGAAGGTGGACGACGTCCTGGTGCTGGAGCCCAAGCTGGTATTCGAGGTGGAGGGTACGTGAGTTCGACGCGACGAGGATTCCTCAAGGGCATTCTGGGAACAGGCGCGGCGAGCGCGGCGGCGACGACGCTGCCGGGCTGCGCGCCGGACATCAACCCCGCTCCGGTGACGGACGTCACGGCCAGCGAGCAGGGGACCGTGGACATCCTGGTGTCGCGCTATCCGGATTTGGAGCCCGTGGGCGGCGCGTTGACGGTGCGCGTCCCGGGTGAGCAGGTGCCGCTGCTGGTGGTGCACTCCAAGGACGACGGCGCGCCGAACGACTTCTCCGTGCTGTCGTCGCTGTGCACCCACGTGGGGTGCCCGCTGGGCTTCGACGGCAAGGACGTCATCTGCCCCTGTCACCTGTCGCGCTTCAGCGCCACGGATGGCGCGGTGCTCCAGCGTCCGGCCACCGTGCCGCTGCAGACGTTCGCGGCGGAGTACAACCCGAACACGGGCGTGCTGCGCATCAACCTGCGCGCGGGCCAGAGCGACTTCCCGGCCGCGGTGAACGGGCAGGTGGTGTTCCCGCTCAGCCAGTTTCCCCAGCTGCGTGACGTGGGCGGCTCGGTGACGGGGGTGCCGTCCGGGTACGGCAAGCGCATCTTCGTGTTCCGCTTGCAGGACGGCTCGCTGTCGGCGGTGGACTCCGTGTGCACCCACGCCTTCTGCGAGGTGAACTACCGGGAGCAGGAGGCGGACCTGTTCTGCGCCTGCCACGCGTCCATCTTCACACGTGAAGGCGCGGTGACGCAGGGCCCGGCCACCCTCCCCCTCAAGAAGTTCACGGTGTCTGAGACGGGCGACTCCGTGGTGCTAACCGGCGTGGCGTGAGCCGTGCGCCGGGCGCGGGTGGGCCAGACGCAGGGCCCGCCCGCACCCGAAGGGAACGCGGCATCACTCAGCCGAGCCGGCTCCAGAAGGAGCGCTTGGAGGAGATGCGCTCCAGGGCTTGTTGCAGCTCCTCGTCGTGGTCGGCGCGCAGGGCGATGTCGCCCAGGGAGATGATGCCCACGATGCTGTCGTCGCGCTCCACCACGGGGATGCGGCGCAGCTGACGGCGGCCCATCAGCCCGATGACGTCATGGAGCGTGTCGTCTGGCGTGACGGCCTCCACGTCATCCGTCATCACGTCGGACGCGCGGAGTTGCTCCGGCGAGCGGCCCCCGGTGAAGGCGCGGACCACCAGGTCCCGGTCCGTGACGATTCCCACCAGCCGGCTCCGCTCGTCCACGATGGGGACGACGCCGCAGGACTCGTCCTTCATGATTCGCGCGATGTCCCGCAGCGGACTCTCCGGGCGCGCCGTGCGCACGTTGCGCGTCATCACCTCGCGGGCCAGCAGGGCCTCGTGACGCCAGCGGCCGTTGCGGGCGCGGCCGTCCCAGCGGGAGGTGCTCGCCTCGGGGCGGCCCGCGACGGCGGTGTAAACCTGGGTGCTCGCTCCGTCACGCCGTGCGCTGGTGGCTGTTCCTGCCCAGCGGTGGGTGCTCGCCTCGTCACGGGCCCAAGCGGACGCCGCGCCTTCTCCGCGGTGGGTGCTCGCCTCGTCACGGCCCGCGCCGGGGGAGGCGCTCCGGTCCATCCGGTAGCGGGGGCGCGCGTCGCCATGGCGCTCTTCGCCATGCGCGCCGCGTTCACGGCCGTGGAAGCGCACGTCGCGGTAGGCCTCCCCCTGGGGAGGCTGGGGGCGGGAGGGCTCGCCGCCACCGCCGCCGTAGCCGGAGCGGTCCCAGGGCCGGTAGTCGGCGCGTTGGCGAGAGAGCTCGACGTCCTGTTCCCCGGTGTCGTGCCGGGGGCCCCAGCCGGTGGCATAGCGGCTGTCCCGGTCATCCCGGCCGTAGGGGCCGCTGTCCTCCGGGGGCGTGCCGTACACGTCCTCGCGAGGCCCGTCGTCCACCTGGGTGCGCGGCAGGGCCATGCGCATCGTCGCCGCGCGGTAGTAGCGGCCCTGCCGGGTGGAGGACTCCTCGTCGCGGGCGGGGTTCCAGCCGGTGAGGTCGGACTCGGCGCGCTCACGCGAGCCTGGAGGCGCCACGTCCGCCTCGCGGTGGGTTTCGTCCCTGCCGTTGTCCATGCTTCTGTGGGCCATGACGCTCCTCGGGCGAAGTCGGGTTCAAACTGCAACGCTGGTGGTGAGGCCGCGTGCCTCCAAGGTGCGGGCGTCCAGGCGAGCGGGTGCCCGTCCCTCCCTGGCGTTCCTCACCCCGCGGCCAGCGCGTCACCCAGGCGCACCAGTCCGCTGAATTCCTCCAGCTCCGCGCCCGCGTCCGGCGCGGCCACCGCGAGCGTCCCCGAGGGCAGGTGCCGGGTGAGGCGGTCGAGCACGTCGCGGTGGGCCTGGGCCCGCTCCTGCTCCACCGCGGCCAGGCGGGCCAGCGCCGCCACCGCGTGCTCCGCGTGACGGTCGCCTCCCGTGTGCTCCAGCAGCGCCTCCGGCGCCGCGAGCACGTCGTCATGGGCCCAGCTCCGGTTCAGCACGTAGCCCGCGAAGGGCAGGCCCCGCGCGGCCAGCGTCTCGCGGAACCAGGTGGCCTCGCGCAGGGAGGCGGGTTCGGGGGACGTCACCAGCAGGAAGGCCGCGTCCGGCGACGCCAACCGCTGGTGCAGCCGCTCCGTGTGCAGCCGCATGCCGGAGAAGAGGCCGCCGAAGGCGCCGATGAAGCCGCGCATCTCCTGGGTGAAGCCCGCGCCGAAGATGCCCGCCAGGACGCGGTCCACCACCGCCTGCGCGCCGTGCCACAGCCGCCCGCCGCGCGTCCCCTTCTTCGGGCCGAACAGCGACACGATGCGTTCGTCCAGGAATCGCGCCAGCCGGCCGGGCGCGTCCAGGAAGTCCAGCGCGTGCCGGCTGGGGGGCGTGTCCAGCAGGATGAGCTCGTAACGGCCGTCCGTGAGGAAGGCGTCCAGGGCCTCGGCGGCGGCGTACTCCTGCACGCCCGCCACCAGCTCCGACAGGAAGCGGTAGAGGCGGTGGTCGACAATCGCCCGCGCCGCCTCGGGCGTGGGCGCCAGCTGGTGCACCATGCGCTCGAAGATGGCGCGCGGGTCCAGCATCCACACGTCGAGGAGGCCCGTGCCCCGGGGGCCGTCGGCGAAGAGGCGCTCGGGGGGAATCGACGTGGGCTCGGAGCCGCTCTCTTGGAGCCCCATGGTCTCCGCGAGCCTGCGCGCCGGGTCGATGGTGAGCACCAGCACCCGCCGTCCCGCGCGCGCGGCGGCCACGCCCAGGGCCGCCGCCGTCGTCGTCTTGCCCACGCCGCCCGCGCCGCACAAGACGACGATGCGCTTGTCACGCAGCAGCCGGCGCAGGTCGCCCGCGCTCACGGCGTGCGCCCCTGTGACACGCGCCGGGGCCCACCGCCATGCGGTCCGTGGCTCACGGCAGGGACTCCTGCCAGGGCGCGTGCTCCGGGGGAGGAGCGAAGCCCTCCGCCAGCGCCTCGACCAGCGCGGGGCCCGTGGCGTGGAGTTCCGGCAGGGTGAGCAGCGGCGCGCGCAGCGTGCGTGACAGCCGGACGGAGGCGGCCCGGGCCCTCTCCAGCCGCTCCAGCTCACGCCACCCCTGGTGCGGCCCGTGCGCGGCGAGCATCCGGCGCAGGGCGGCGCGGGACTCGGGCGTGAAGGGGTCCTCCGGCATCCGGTTGAGGACGGCCGTGGACAGCGGCAGCTCCAGCCGGCGCAGCTCGGCGGCCACGGTGAGCGCCTCGCTGACGGGCAGCGGCTCCGGCAGGCTGGTGAGGACCACCGCGGTGCGCGTCGCATCTTGGAGGAAGTCGAGCCCCTCCCGCACGTCGCGTCCGATGGGGCCCCCGGGCATCAGGGACAGCACGCGCTGGGGAAGGGCGGCCAGCGCCAGCGCGTGTCCCGTGGCGGGCAGGTCGACGACGGCCAGCGGGTGGACGAAGCGACCATCCGGCCGGGTGCGCCGGAGCAGGGCCAGCAACTGGTACATCAGCCCCATCTCCCGGAGCGCGGGCCCTGCTTCCAGGAAGCGGCGCAGGGCGCGGGTGCGCAGCGCGGCGTCGGCCAGCCAGCGCGCGGGCAGGGCGCGCTCCAGGAAGTGTCGGTGCCCTTCCGATGCGGACAGCCGCACGAAGTGGAGCCCGGGACGCACCCACGTCACCTGAGGCCCCGCCTGGCGCGCCCCCACGCGCGCCGCCAGCGGCGAAGGCCCGTCCTCCTCTGGCGCCAGCTCCGCCAGCAGCACGGTGCGGCCCGCGCGCGCGGCGGCCACGGCCAGCGCCGCCGCCAGCGTCGTCTTCCCCACGCCGCCCTTGCCCGATACGAGCAGCGCACGCCTGTCCCAGAGGGCTTCGAGCACCGGCCACCGTCCTGTCGCAGCGCTCCAGGCCGCGCGCTGTTCCCAACACGGTGTGGAAGGCGATACGCCAGGGCAACCGAGGCCCCGGTGCGGCTGTCCCAGGCACGCGGTCGCTCGCGTGCCCGGGTGGCGCTGGGACTACAGCGCCTCGATGACCTTCTTGATGCGCTCGAAGGCCCAGTCCAGCTCGGCCTGGGTGACGATGAGCGGCGGCGTGAGGCGGATGACGGAGTCATGCGTCTCCTTGCAGAGCACGCCTTCCTTCATCAACGCCTCGCAGGCGGGCCGCGCGGAGATGTCCAGCGCCACGCCAATCATCAGCCCCCGTCCGCGCACCTCCACGATGTGGCGGTTCTTCAGCGTCTTCAGCATGGCCAGGAACGACGTGCCCAGCTCGGCGGAGCGCTCCACCAGGCGCTCGTCGCGCAGCACGTCCAGGGCGGTGCGCGCCACGGCGCAGCCCAGCGGATTGCCGCCGTAGGTGCTGCCGTGCTCGCCGGGACGGAGCACGCCCATGACCTCGTCATCCGCCATGACAGCGGACACCGGGTAGAAGCCGCCCGACAGCGCCTTGCCCACCACGATGACGTCCGGCCGCACGTCCTCGTGCTGGAAGGCGAACGTCTTCCCGGTGCGCCCCAGGCCCGTCTGGATTTCATCCACCATGAACAGCACGCGGTGCTGCTTGCAGAGCTCGGCCACCTGCTTCAGGTAGCCGTCGCGCGGAATCAGCACGCCGGCCTCCGCCTGGATGGGCTCCATCAGGATGGCGCAGGTGTTGGGGGTGATGGCGCGCCGCACCGCCTCCACGTCGTCGTAGGGCACCACGGTGAAGCCGGGCGTGAAGGGGCCGAAGCCCTGCCGGTAGCTCCGCACGGTGGAGAAGCTGATGAGGCTGATGGTGCGCCCGTGGAAGTTGTTCGCGAAGACGATGACCTCCGCCTTGTCCTCGGGGATGCCCTTGACGGTGTAGCCCCACTTGCGCGCCAGCTTGATGGCCGTCTCGCACGCCTCCGCGCCGGAGTTCATCGGCAGCGCGCGGCTCAATCCAGACAGCTCGCGCAGCGCCTTGTAGAGGTGGGGAAGCTGGTCGTTGCGGAAGGCCCGTGACGTCAGCGTCACCTTCGCGGCCTGCTCGCGCAGCGTCTCCAGGATGCGCGGGTGACAGTGCCCCTGGTTCACCGCGGAGTACGCGCTCAGGCAGTCCAGGTACTTGCGGCCCTCCACGTCATGAACCCAGCAGCCCTCGCCCCGTTCGATGACGAGGTCCAGCGGGTGGTAGTTGTGCGCGCCATACCGCTCCTCCAGGTCGATGAAGTCTCGCGTGGAGAGGGTGGGGGCGGCGTGCTCGGTGCTCATGGAACTCCCTGGGGAATCGGGTGGCGCGAAGCAGGACCATCGATTTCGATGAAGTCCTTCGACGTGTCCACCCTCACGTTGTCCCAGGCGGTTGCTTCGTTGAGCACTGCACCCGAGCCCATGGCTCGCCGCGTCAGTGGACGGACCAGCGCTCCGCGATTTCCTCGCAGGCGAGCACCACGTCGCTCAGCCGCCGGATGTGGGCCCGCGGCGCGGTGAAGACCGTCCCCGCGAAGACGTCCACCACCTGGATGAGGCGGTGGTCACACGGGCCCAGCGGGCACAGGTGCTGCTCGGTGAAGCGCTGGAGCAGCGTGCCGATGTACTGCCCTGAGCGCTCATCCAGCGGCTGGTGCTTGGAGAAGTACAGCTTCATCAGGCCCACGCGCGCGTTGCCATGTCTGTCCATGCGCTGGAGCACGACCTCCGGCCGCACGCTGATGGTGACGCCCGCCACCTCCAGCACGGGAGGCTCCGCGCCCACCGCGCTGATGAGCGTCTCCTCCAAATCCAACCAGGGCACCAGGTCCGCGAAGCGCTCGAGCGCCTCCGAGCACAATTGCAGCCGCTGCGCCTCGAACTCCGTCTGGGGCACGCTGCACGCGAAGCGGCGCTGGTGCTCACGGAGGATGGACAGGTCCATGCCCCGGCAGAGGAAGTCCGTAATCGCATGCGACGCCTCCGGATAGCGCAGGTACTGCTGCTCCGGCGGGTGCTTCTGGTCGTGGATGATGCGCTTGCGACGCGCGGGCGTGGCGACGAGGTACTCGCCCAACTTGTTCACGGACACACGCGGCAGTTCACGGATTTCCGCCATGGAATCGCTCCCCCTGGGTGCTGGCGAATGAGCACACAGTACAGAGGGGGGCTGACATTCATTGGACGGCGTGAGTGCTCACTCCCTCTGGGGTTCGCCGTCGGGGTAGGCGCTCCAGTAGGTGTCGGGCAAGGGGTTGGTGCCGGCGTCGCTGCGCGGACCATCCCCGTCCCCAATCTCATCCAGGATGGCGCCGGGGGTGCGCTCCGTCGGGTCGATGGTGCGCATGCGATGCGTGTCTGCCGACGACTCGGCGGCGTCCGCCAGGTCGCGCTTCTCTTCGCTCTCTTCTGTCTCCGGAGCGTGTTGCCGCGGTTCCTCCGTACGGCCGTAGTAATCCTCGGGTGGCTGGATGCCCGGCTGTTGATGCTTGTCGCGCTGAGCCATGATGGATTCCCTCCGCCACACTATGTTCGTGACGGCGCGGGCTCGCGGCAACGGGCCAACGGGCGTGCACGCCGGGAGGATGCACGCCAGGAGGGCAGGCCGGCGGACGGAATGGACGTCCCGGGTCAGGTGCGCCAAGACTGGCGGATGGCCGAGCAATCCCAACAGACACCGTCCGCCGTGGCCGGACCGCTGCTCCACCTGGGGTGTCAGTCCTGCGGCGCGCGTCTGGTGCTGGAGCCCGCGCTGCGGACCACGCGCTGTCCCTACTGCGCCGCGCCCGCCGTGGTGGAGCGTCCCCCGGTGCCCGGTGTGCCCGAGCCCGTCTTCGCGTTGGGCTTCGCGCTCACGCACATGGCGGCGAAGGCGCATGTGGCGCGGTGGTTGCGTTCGCGCAGCCGCTTCACGCGCTCCGGCATCCGCTCCGCTGCGCCGGGCGAGGTGCGAGGTGTGTACGTGCCCGCGTACCTCTACAGCGTGCTGGCGCAGGCGCGCTACCGCGCCTCCATTGGGGAGAACTACCAGGAGACGGAGACGTACACGACGACGGAGAACGGGAAGCGGGTGACGCGCACGCGCACCGTGACGCGCACGGAGTGGCGTTCGCTGGAAGGCGAGCGGGTCAGCTACGTGGCGGACGTGCTCGTCACCGCGTCCAAGGGGCTGGACAACGCGGAGCTGGAGGCGCTGGAGCCCTTCGACCTGCGCGGCCTGGCTCGCTACACCCCGGCGCTCATCTCCGGCTGGGTGGCGGAGGAGCCCTCGCTCACGCTGGCGCAGTGTCAGGAGCTGGCCCGGAAGGAAGCGGTGGAGCGCGTGGGCGGGCTGTTGTCGCGCTTCATGCCAGGGGACTCGCACCGGGGCCTGGAGCATCAGTCCCGGCTGGACTGGGAGGCGCTCGACGTGTGCCTGCTGCCCGTCTGGGTGCTGGCGGTGAAGTACGCGGAGGACGCGCCGCCGCTGCGGGTGCTCGTCAACGGGCAGACGGGGGCCGTCCATGGCGAGGCGCCCATCTCTTCGTGGAAGGTGCTGTCCGCCTTGGTGGCGCTGCTGGCGGTGCTGGCCTTGGGCTGGCTGCTCACGGGAGGTGGGCGATGAGCGCCGAAGCGGTGAGGGTGGCGCCCTGCCAGCGCTGTGACTCCGCGCTGGAGGCGGAGGACCTGCGTTGCCCCATCTGCGGGCTGACGGCGCCGCCTCCGCCGCGTGCCGCGGTGGAGCGCGCGCGGGCCCGCGTGGTGCGGTGTGACAGCTGCGGCGCGGCGGTGGAGTACTCCGTGGAGGCGAAGGCGCCCCGGTGTGACTACTGCGGCTCCGTCACCCATGTGGAGACGACGGCGGACCCGGTGGAGCAGGCGCAGCACTGGCTCCCCTTCACCGTGGACACCGAGGCCGCGCGCGGCGCGCTGATGGGCTTCCTGGGGCGGGGCGGCTTCTTCCGGCCGTCCGGGCTGGCACAGGAGGCCTCGCTGGAGTCGCTGCGTCCGGTGTGGTGGCCGGCGTGGATGTTCGACGCGGGCGTGGACGTGAGCTGGACGGCGGACTCGAACGCGGGCTCGCGGCGGTCGGACTGGGCGCCGCACGCGGGCCGGACGCGCTTCGACTTCGAGGGCATCCCGGTGCCGGCCTCGCGCGGGTTGAAGGTGCGGGAGTGCGAGGCGTTGGCGCCCCACTACCAGCGAGGCTCCGGCCAGGACACGCCCCAGGGGCCGGAGGGCGCGCACGTCGAGCGCTTCGAGGCCACGCGCTCGGGCGCCCGGCGGAGCGTGCTGGAGGCGGTGGAGCGCCTGGCCATCGAGCGACTCCAGCAGGGCGTCATTCCGGGCAGCCGCTTCCGGAACATCCACGTCGCCGTGGCGCTGTTCAGCCTGCGCACCCAGCGGCTGGCCCTGCCCGTGTACGTGCTGGCCTACCGCTACCGCGACAAGCCGTACCGGGTGCTGGTGCACGGGCAGGACGCGCAGGTGGTGCTGGGCGAGGCGCCCATCTCCCCGTTGCGCGTGGCGGCGGTCATCCTGGCGACGCTGCTGGTGCTGGCGGCCGTGTTGTACGGCATGGGCGTGCTGTGAGTCCGCCGTGACGCCACGCGCGTCACGGTGTGTCGGGCTCCTCGGGCTTCGTGGCCTCTGGGGCCGTGTCAGAGGGCTCCGGTGCCTCGGGGCGTGCCTCGTCCGGTGCCTCGGTGGCGGCGTGCCGCGCGCCCGCCGCGGGCTCCGCCGCCTGGGTGATGCGTGCCTCCAGCGTCAGCTCGGCCACCTGTGACAATCGGACCGCGGACCCCGCGGCTTCGCCCAGGGGCGTCTCGGACGAGGGCTCTCCGGCCAGGGCGGCTTCCTCCACGGTCAGCCCTTCCGGATGCAGCCCGCCCTCGAGCAGCTCCGCCTGGTTGCGCCGGACCGTCGCCTCCACGGCGGCCTGCTCCACCTCCTGCGCGATGGCCTGACGACCCCGGTGGCCTCCCTGCGAATCCAGCCACGCGCGCAGCGCCTCCGCCATCTCCGCGCCCGTCTGGAACCGCTCCGAGGGCTCCTGCCGCAGCGCCCGCAGCAGAATGCGCCGCAGGGGCTCGGCGACCCCCGCCGCCAATCGCTCCACCTGCTCCGGGCCCACCTGGGCCATCCGCGCCGCCACCTCCTTCACGGGCATCCACGTAGGCCCTTGCGCGTGAAGCTCCAGCGGCTCCGGTTCCAGTACGGGCGCCAGGTCATCCACCAGCAACGGGTGCCGGCCCGTCAGCAGCTCCAGCAGCACCAGCCCCAGTGAGAACAGGTCCGACCGGGCATCCACCTTCCGTCGCCGCAGTGCCTCGGGCGAGGCGTAGGCGATGTCACCTTTCACCAGCTCCTGGCTCGTCACCTCGCGCCCGGAGAGCGACGAGGCCGCCACCGTGAAGTGGGTCAGCTTCACCTCGCCATGGACGCCCACGCGGATGTTCCGAGGGCTCACGTCCCGGTGGACGATGTGCAGCGGCCGGCTCCACTCATCCGTGAGGCCGTGCGCGTAGCTCAGCGCCTCCGCCACCTCCGCCGTCACGTGCGCCGCGAACTCCGCGGACAGGGGCCGCCGCCGCATGGCCGCCAGGTTCAGCACCGTGTCCAGCGAACGCCCTTCCACGTACTCCATCACCACGTGAGGCGCGCCGCGGTAGAGCTTCAGCAGCATCACCTTGGCGATGGCGGGATGGTTGAGCCGGAACGTGAGGTCCACCTCCTCCACCAGCCGTCGCCGCTCCACGAACGTGGCGGGGTTGCGCAGACGCTTCACCACCACCGGGCCGCTCAGGCCATTGCGGTAGCGGCGCTGCGCCAGCATCAGCAGTTCCCCCGTGGAGCGCATCTCCAGCTTGCGGACGAACTCGAACACCGTGCCGGCCACGGTGAACAGCACGCGTGGCCTGTGTGGACCTCCAGGAAGCTCCTCTGTCGTCGTGTCAGGCGTCATCATGGGCTCATGGACCTCTGAGGTTGAGTGAAAGTGAGTGGATTTCCCGGAGGGCCAGGCGCGCAGGCCCCTCCCGATGAATGGCGGGCCGGCTCAGCGCCACGAGCGCAGCGTGACCCAGAGCCGCTTCAGCGCGTCCCGCCACCGCCGCCACCCGGTGCTCGCGCGGACCTCCGTCCAAGCCCAGGGTGAGGTGGGCTCGGTGGGAGGCGCGAAGGACGCTGGCGGGCGCGCTCGCTCCGGGACGCGCATCCAGTGGCGCAGCTCGCGCGCTTCCTCGTCCCCGTCGAAGAACTCCAGCGCCTCCTCGGTGATGGCCTCCTCGGGAGCGAGGGGAGGAAACAGGGGCTCATCCCAGGCCGAGTCCGCGCCCGCCAGCGCCGCGTCCAGCGCATCGAACAGGGCCGCTCCCGAAGGAGGCCGCCCCGCCGCGGAGGGCGACAGCAAGCGCGCCACGATGGCGTCCAACGCCTTCGGGACGAGCGGGTTGCGGACAGAGGGCAGGGGAAAGCCACCGGACTCGATGCTGGCCAGCAGCCCGGCGGGCGGCAGCTGGGTCGGATAGGGAAAGCTCCCGGTGAGCACCTCGTAGAGCACCAGCCCCAGCGAGTAGAGATCATCCGTGGGCGCGAACGCGTAACGCGAGCCCGCGGGCCGAGGCTGCGCCCAGAAGCGCAGGGCCTCCGGGCTGCGATAGCTGGGGGTGCCCGGCGGCAGGGTGTCCTCGGTCAGCACGGGCGAGCAGGCATGGTCCCCCGAGCCGAAGTCCACCAGCACCGGCTGCCCGTCCGACGCGCGGATGATGATGTTGTTGCCCTTGATGTCGCGGTGGAGCACGCCCGCGCGGTGGATGGCATCCAGCGTGAGCGCCAGCTGCTGGAACACCTGCACCGCGCGCCGGGGCGTGGGCTGCGCGGCCAGGGCCCACTCGGACAGGGTGGGACCCTCCACGTACCCCATGATGAGGACCAGGTAGCCATCGCGCGCATCCGGCCACCGCCGGTAGCCCAGCAGCTCCACGACGTTGGGGTGCTCCAGGCGCATGAGGACGTGGACCTCCTTCCAGGTCCGCGCGTCCGCCGCGGGCGAGTCCACCTCCGAGGGGCCCTGGAGCGCGAACTTCAGCGCCACCTGCCGGCGCGTCTCGGATTCGGCCAGGAAGATGGCGCCAAAGCCCCCGGTGGCCAGCCGCCGGACGATGCGGAAGGCCCCCACCTCCTCCGACTCCTGGAGCATCAGCGGGTGCAGGTCCTCTCCCGGCATCACGGATGAACTCCCATGGGACCTTGGAGGTCCAATTCAGACGTGGTTCCAGCGGCTGTCATTGTGAGCGGCGTCATGATTCAACCTTGGAGGTCCATAGCATGACGTTTGCCCTTTGAGGTAGTGTCCTGACTTGGGAGGTAGGTTTCGGGGGAGGGGATGCACCAGGGTGGCGGATGGAAACTTGCAGGACCCGGCGGGCGTGCCACCCTCGGCCGTCATGCGTGAGCCCGTCGACCACAAGCTGGCAGCCGTGCTGGGGCGCGCCGCGCGCGACGCCCGCCTGCGTCTGGGCCTCACCCAGAGCGACGTCGCCGAACGCATGGGCATGGCCATGGAGGTCTACAGCCGCCTGGAGCGCGGGAAGATGCTGCCCCGGACCCAGACGCTGCGCCGGCTCTGCGACGTGCTCGAGGTCTCCGCGGACACGCTGCTGGGCGTGGGCCGTCCCGACGGCGCGCCCGTCACGCCCCGCAAGACGGTGAAGGAAGACCCGGTGGAGCTGCGCCGCATGACGCGCAAGCTGCGGGAGCTCGAGCCCGGTCAGCTCCGCGCGGTGTCCCGGGTGGTGAACGCCGTCGTCACCGTGCTGCCTCAGCCGGCGGCTCCGGCGCCCGCCGCCCCAGCGAAGCCCGCCGCGCGTGCGGCACGTAAGCGCCGGGCAACGGGCTAGCGCTAGCGCTCAGCGCCGCCGCGTAGCGCGTCCTCCACGGCCTGGGAGCGCGTCATGACGCCTTTTCCCGCGCCGCGTTCACGCGGGACACCTGGCAGGGCAGGCGCACCGTGAAGGTGGCGCCCTGGCCCAGCGTGCTCCGCGCGGCGATGGTTCCACCCATGGCCTGCACGTTCTGCCGCGTGACGTACAGCCCCAGTCCCAGCCCGCCGTAGTGCCGCTCGGAGACGGCGCGCTCGAACTTCTCGAAGATGCGGCCCACCGCCTCAGGGGGGATGCCAATGCCTTCGTCACGGACGCTGAACCAGGCGTGCTCCGCCGTCCTGCCGACCTGGAGGTAGACGGGGTGACCCACGCCGTACTTGAGCGCGTTGGAGAGGAGGTTCGACACCGCCTGCTCCAGCCGTACCCGGTCCCACTGGCCCACCACCACCTCGTCCAGCTCCGCCTGGATGGGCGTCCCGGTGCGCTGTGACTCACTCTCAAAGCGCGCGGCCACCTCTTGGACCAGCGCTCCCAGGTCCACCGGCTCCAGCTCCAGGCGCAGCTGACCGCTGCTGATGAGCGTCACGTCCAGCAGCTCACCCACCAGCGTCGACAGCCGCTTCACCTGCCGCTGCATGACCTCCAGGTCCGCGGGCAGCCGCTCCAGCAGCTCCGGTCCGCGCCGCTCCTGGGTGGCCCGCGCCAGCGTCTGCAGCTTCAAGCTGAGCGGCGTCAGCGGCGTCTTGAGCTCGTGGCTGGCCACGGCGAGGAACTCGTCGCGCAGCCGGATGGCCTCGTCCATGGCGGCCAGCAGCCGCTCGCGCTCCTGTTCGGCCTGCTTCCGCTCGGAGATGTCGATGACGGAGCCGATGTAGCCCAGGAACTCGCCGTTCAGCCCGAAGCGGGGGCTGGCCGAGTCGATGGCCCACCGGTACTCACCATCCTTGCGTCGCAGCCGGTAGTCGAGCCGGAAGGGGCTGCGCCGCGCGTTGGCGCTGAGGAACACTGCCCCTGAACGCTCGGAGTCGTCGGGATGCACGGCCTGGAGCCAGCCGAAGCCCAGGCCTTCTGCCTCCGCCTGTCCGGTGAACTCGTACCATGTCCGGTTGAGATAGATGCAGCGGCCGGTGACGTCCGTCACCCACAGCATCACCGGCGCGTGGTCCGCCATGTTCCGGAAGCGGGCCTCGCTCTCCTGGCGGGCCCATTGGGACGCCTTCTGCGCGGAGACCTCCCGCAGGGTGACGAAGACCCGGTCGCTCCGCTCCCTCGAAGGCCGGGTCAGGGTCAGCATCACCTCGATGCGGCGGCCCCCCAGGGTCTGGAGCTCGGTCTCCAGTTCCAGCCGCGTGCCGCCTTCCCAGAACAGGAGGAGCTCGGCGGTGAAGGCCTTCGACGTCTCCGGAACGAAGACGCGGGACCGGGACAGGGACAAGGTGCGAAGCACCTCATCCCGGGTGCGCGCTTCGAGCAGGCGTACCGTGGCCTCGTTCACATCCACGACCTTCACCCACTCCGCGGCCTCCATCACGAACCCGGGATGCGCCGCGAGCCACGCACGCAGGTCCTGGACGCCGGAGGCGCGCAGGTCGTCGAGCGCGGCCGAAACGGCGGTGAAGTCCTCTTCCCAGAGGGAGACATCCGCTCCGTTGAACAGCTCCTGGTAGCGCGCGTCTCCGGCTGTCTCAGCCCCACCCAAATGTGTCTCCTCCGTACCCCGGCCCGGGTGGATTGAGTCGACAGCGCGGATGCGTCCACCGCGTCACAAGGATTCTGGAGCCGCCAGGAGTCAACGAACAGGCGTCTTTCTGGCGGCTCACGGTCGAACGCCTTCCTGGGGGGCCGCTACGTCCGCCCGTCCGCCCGCCCGCTCGCTCGCCTTCCGCGCTGGACCCGCCAAGGTGCGCAGGGGCGCTCCCGTTCGTCGTCTTGGCTGTTCCGCGGGTGGCGCTCCGGGTTGAGCGCCTTTGAACAACCGTTCAGGCTGGGGCGTGGCAATCCAACGCACCCGGCAACCTTCGATTGGAGACGCGGCATCTTCTGGCGAGGATGTGGGGCTGGGGCCGACGACACAGATGGGGATGCGGATGCGCAAGCTGGCGTTGCTGTTGTTCGTGGGGTTGTGGCTGGGCTGCCGTGCGGATGGGACTGACTCCACGGAAGGCACACTGCCCCTGCATCCCCAGGAGACGTACACGTATCCCGGGTGCGCCAACGAGGACTACAACTGCCCGCGCCTGAAGACGGTGCACTGCGCGCTGGAGAGCCTGCGCACGGAGCGCGACAGCTGCCAGCAGGACAGTGACTGCGTGGCCGTCACCGTCAACGGCCGGTGCACGGGCTATGGGGAGTGCCCCCCGGCGATGGTGAACACCGCCAGCCGCGCGGAGTTCGCGACGCGGGCCGCCGAGGAGGTGCTGCGCTACTGCACGGAGTCTCCCATCTGCGTCAGCACCGGCCAGTGTGCCTACCCATCCTTCGTGCCCCGCTGCAAGCAGGGCCACTGCGTGGCGGAGCCAGGCGACGCCGGTTCCTAGGCGCTTCGTCCCCGGCCCCCACGGAGCTCGGGGGGGCGGGGGCAGGCTGCATTCCTGCTCACCGGGTAATGACAGACGCATGCGCGCCGTCGGTGCGGGCTCCACGGGTGGTGGGTCGGGGGGGAGTCACTTGTCACGCGGACAGGGGCTCACCTAGAAGGCCGCCCATGCTTCGCAAGTCTTTGCTCTCCTTGCTGCTCAGCGCGTCTGTCCTTTCCACCGCGTGCTCCGACTCCGACGATGAACAGAAGCCGGCCCCGGCCGTGCTCATCATCGACCGGGAGGCGGTCGACTTCGGTGAGCTGGAGGTGGGCCAGACCTCCCCCGAGCACCTCTTCACCGTGCGCAATGCGTCTCCGTCGGCGGTGGAGTCCGTGTCCGTCAAGGTGGAGGGCAGCGGGTTCACCATCGTCGCCAACACCTGCGAGCGCTTCCTCGACGCGGGCATGGAGTGCGAGGTGCGGGTGCGGTTCTCGCCCCGGCTGGCGGGGCCGAGCGAGGCCCGCCTCAAGGTGGAGGGCGCTCCGGACGTGGACAGTGCGGTCCTCAAGGGCCTGGGCGTCGGCTATGTGGAGGTGCGGAGCCTGCCCGGTGCCGGAGTGCACGTGGTGGCCGAGGGGGAGGGCTGGTCCTGCGGCGAGCCGTGCAGGGTGGCGGTCCGCAAGGCGCAGGTGACCCTCCGGACCGCGCCGGCGGGGTTTCCGACCTGGGGCGGGGACTGCACCGTGGTGGCGGGCGGCGGCTGCTCGCTCGTCATCGACGGGACGAAGGTCGTCTCCCTGGAGGAGCTCGAGTCCTTCCTGCGGTGGGAGGTGCGGCGGAGCTCCCATCCCCTGAGTGTGGCGGTCTCGGCCGGCGGCGACATCCACGTCCTGGAGGTCGGGCAGTTGCTGCGGTTCAGCAGCACCGGGCAGCTGCGCTGGTCGGTCCCCCTGAGCGGCGGGGTGAAGATGGCCCAGGATGGCGCGGGCAACGCCTACGTGGTGGACTCCTTCGGGCGGGTGACCCGGTACAGCGCGAGCGGGCAGGCGCCGTGGACGTCTTCAGAGGCCGTCGAGAATCCCAGTTGGCACCAGCTCGCGGTGAGCGCCAACGGGCACGTCTACGTGCTGTTGAACCTGGGCAATCATGAACTCGCGAGTCAGCTCAAGCTCATCGCCCTCTCGCCGCAGGGTGTCGAGCGCTGGAGCCTGCTCTTCGACGAGGGCCAGTTCAACTACGCCTCCGGCCTGGCGGTGAATGCCCAGGGTGAGGTCTATCTGTCCGGCAGCGTGCACAACCGGGACGCGACGTCCGGGGAGTCGGTGTTCGTGAAGTCCTACGTCCGGAAGTACAGCGCCGAGGGCGCCATCGTGTGGGAGACGGAGGACAGCTGGAACCTCTTCGCCGTCAACGCCGAGGGCGCGGCGAGTATTCTCTTCCCCAACCACCAGTCCACCGGGGGCTTCACCCAGCGGTGGATTGGCGCGGACGGGGTGACGCGGTGGACCGCGACGGTCCCGTCTGGGCCGGGCTTGGTCACCCTGCAGACCTTCTCGCCCTCTGGCGCGCTGCTCATCGGCGGGCACGAGTTCTCTGCGGTCGGAACGGAGATTGGCCGGGGCTGGTTCTCTGCGATGAACCTCACGACCCGCGCTCCCGGCCCGGTGACCTACGTCGAGGGGAGCACGGGGTTGGGAGGCCCGACCCGTATCAGTGACCTCGCGCTCACCCCGACGGGCCATGTCGTGGTGACCGGTGGCTTCAGCGCCATCAGGGACCAGGACGGGGGCTTCATCCGGGTGTACGACGGGCGCGTGCTCACGGGCGTGCCGTAGCGCCCTCACGGCGCGAGGGGCCACGTCTCCATCCGCCGCTCCCGCGGTGCTCAGCCAGGGGGCAGATCAGAGGCACACCCCTCATGAACAGCAGGACGCTCCTGTTCCTGGAGGACGACAAGGATTTGCAGTCCCTGGTGGGTACCTTCCTGCGTGAGAAGGGCTACCCGGAGGAGCTGCTCGTCTGGGTGAACCAGCTCTTCCCCGCGCCCGCCCTGCCGCCCACGCCACCGCCCGAGGCGCTGGAGGAAGCGGAGGAAGTGAACGTGGAAGTGGACGACCTGGCCGCCAGCCTCGCGACGCTCAACGCGGAGGACGGCGCCCGGCTGAAGGAGAAGGTGGCGGCGCTGGAGGCGTTGCTCGTCCGCGGGCGCGGTGGTGACGCGGCGGCTCTTGCGCGCGAAGGAGAACGGCCGCAACCGCATCGAGGCGTGAGCCTCAGGGCTACGGCTCGTTGAAGATGAGCAGCCCGCGCGACGTGTCCACCACGTAGATGCGTCCGTCTCCGGGCACGCGGATGCCGATGGCGCCGTCGGTCAGCTTGTCTGTCCGGTTCGGGTCTGACTCGCGGAAGGTGTTGTAGTGCGCGATTTCGCGAGGCTGCGAGGGATTGGACACGTCCAGGACGCGCACGCCCTCATGGTAGTACGCGACGTACAGCCGCGTGCCCACGAGCAGCATGTTGTGGACGGAGGTGAGGCCCCGCAGGCGGTATTCACCAATCTTCACGATGTTCGCCGGGTCGGTGACATCCAGCACGCGGATATGGGAGCCCATCGTCTCGCCGCCCTCGAAGGCCACGGTGCGGCCATTGAAGGTCCCCACCGCGTTGGCGTGGCTGAAGGCATGGGGATAGGTGTAGCGGCCGAGCAACTCCGGTGTCTCGCCGTCCAGCCCTGCGATGAGGAAGCCATCGTCGAGGTGGTTGATGTAGAGGCGCCCCTCATACGCGAAGGCGTCATGCGGATAGCCCGCACTTCTGGGATACGTGAAGCGGGTGAGGAGCTGGGGCTCCAGCGGTTGGGTGATGTCGAAGATGATCGTCTGCTTGTGGGATGGCGACATGGCATAGAGCCGGTTTCCATCCACGAAGAGGGTGTGCACGTCGACGGGGCCGCCACCGCTGGGGTGGTTGCGCACGAAGGCGGGCAACCGCGGGTCGGCCAGGTCGAACACGAGCAGGCCGGAACTAGCGCTGCCGACGTAGAGCGCATTGTCTCGAGCCCACACGGCATTCCAGTAGTCGCTATGGCCGAATCGGATGACCGTCTGCTGGACGGGAATGGAGGGATTGCTCACGTTGAAGACGGCGAGGCCGCCGCCGAAGCCTCGTCGGTCGATGGCCACGACATAGGCGTGGCCATGGGTGACATACACGTCCACAGGCGTGTCCAGGCCCACGGGCATTTCGGACAGGAGCTGAAGGTTGGCGGACTCGGGCTCGCCCTCTCGCCACGTCATGCGCTCGGCGCGGAAGCTACCGCTATGGCGCAGGGTGCTGCCTCGGCACCAGAGAACGCAGCCGGTGAGGCTCCGGGGCCCCTGGGCGTGACAGCCGATGAACGTGTAGCGGTCCTGGAGACTGGTTTGGCTCGTGGGGCCGGAGGAGATGAAGAACCGCTCGCCATTCATGGTGGCTGTATGGGGCTTTCGCCCCATGACGGACGTGGGCTGGCCCGAGGCATCGAACTGGAAACCCCCGTTCGCCGGGAGGACTTGTACGGTGCCGGGCTGCACCTGGGTCTCGTACCGGATTTCCGCGCGGTAGATGGCGCCCTGCCGCTCCAGGCCCGCGAGCGAGCCGAAGTCACAGTCAGGCATCACCAGTGTCTCCGGCGCGTTGCACGCCGCCTGGGACGTCTGCGCGGGGCAAGACTCGAAGGCCCCGGGGTCCACCCATTCCCCCAGCTCCGGAAGCACCGCCCAGGGGCCGTTATAGGCCGGTGGCGTGGGCTCCGGCGGCGTGGGCTCCGGCGAAGAGCAGGCGGACAACGAAACGGCGCAAACGATCGCCAGCAGCGGGCGCGCGGCACGAACAGACATGAGGTGCAGCCTCTGGAGGAGGAGAATGGGCGCCCGCATCGTTTCGCGGGCGCCCTGTGTTCAGCATAGAAGCCATCGCGAGCGCCGCAAAGTGACGCCCCCCTGCTGGCTCATGGCTCGTTGAAGATGAGCAGCCCGCGCGACGTGTCCACCACGTAGACGTACCCATCCCCGGGCAGGCGGATGCCAATGGCGCCCTCGAAGGCGCCGCCCATCCGGTGCGGGTCTGTCTCCCTGAAGGTGTTGAAGTGCGCCACCTGCCGGGGCTGGGTGGGGTTGGCCACGTCCAGCACGCGCACGCCCTCGTGATACCAGGCGACGTACAGCCGCTCGCCCTTGAGAATCATGTTGTGGATGGAGGTGGAGTACCGCATGCGGTGCTCGCCAATCTTCACGATGTTCGCCGGGTCGGTGACGTCCAGCACGCGCAGGTGCGAACCTGGAAACTCGCCGCCCTCGAAGGCGATGGTGCGGCCCGCGAAGGTGCCCACCGCGCTGTGGTGCGCGAAGCCGCCGAACCCCGGGTAGGTGTATTGGCCCAGGTGGCGCACGTTCTCCAGGTCGGTGACGTCCACGACGGAGTAACCGCCATACGCATTGCTGAGATAGAGGCGGCCCTCGTACGCGAAGAAGTCATGGGGCCCGCCGAGCGACGAGCTCTCGGAAAGGGTGATGACCTGCCGCAGGACGGGCGCCAGCGGCGTGCTGATGTCGTAGACGCGGGTGCTGCCCACGAAGTCGGTGACGTCGGACGCATACAGACGGTCCCCATCCACCAGGACGGTGTGCACGTTGGTGTTGCCGTTGCCCGGCAGGCTGAGGATGAACTCCGGTGACCCCGGGTTGGAGATGTCGAAAACGGAGACGCCGGTGTCGGCGCTGGCGACATACAGCGCGTCGCCCTTCGCCCACACGCCGTTCCAATACGAGTCGCCCGGCAGGCTGATGGAGGTCTTGAAGAAGGGATGCGCCGGGTCGCTCACGTCGAAGACGGTGAGCCCGCCGAAGCGGCCGGCCTGGTTTATGGACACCACATAGGCGTGGCCGTGGGTGACGTAGACATCCACCGGTACGCCCAGGTCCACGAAGGACTCGGCGACGAGCCGCATCCCGCCGGACGACTCCGCTTCGCCGCGCCGCTCCGCCCGCTCGGCCTCGAAGGTGCCCATGCTCCGGGTGGAGGACCGGGGCGTCTCCGTGCAACGGACATAGCAGCCGGTGATGACGTCGGGCCTGGGCGTCTCACAGCCCGCCAACGAGACGACGCGCTCTCCGGTGTAGGGGTTCGACTGTCTGCCGGAGAGGAAGAAGGTGCCGCCGGTCGTCTTCCGCGTGGTGACGGGAATGCCCAACACCTTGTCGGGTCCCCCATCCGCGAAGAGCTGGAAGGCGGCGGTGCCCGGCGTGACGGACGTGCCCCCATCCGCGAGCCGCCTTTCCGACCGCCCGTCGCCCACATAGATGCCGTGTTGCTCCACCGCGGCGAGCTGGTCCGCGTTGCAGGACGACATGTCGAAGTTCGCCGGATCCGCGCAGGCCTCGAGGCTGGGGTTCTCCACGGTGAACCGGCACGCGGAGAACGCTCCCCGGTCCATCCAGTCACCCGGGTCGTCCAGCACGGTGTAGCCCCCATCCCAGGGCGCCTCGGGCCCCGCGTCCGTCCCGGCGTCCGTGGGCTGCTGCCCCGCGTCGGGAACGGGCGGAGGCGGGTCGTCATCACAGCCGGTGGTGGCGGACAGCAGCAGGGTCAGGGCGGACAGCAGGGCCCAGCCTGGGCGAAGCGGGGACGTCATGGAGACACCTCTTGGGGAAATGCGAGGCACTGCGGGGATGGCCGTCTTGCACCTGCACGCAGGCATACGCCTGTCATGGCGTTCCTGATTCGAGATGGTTGCCAGATGAATGCCAAAGGACGGGCAATGCATCGGTTGCTTGTTTTTTGGGCGGGAAATGGTCGTGGCCTTGGGGGCGCGCGGCGCCCCGGCGCACGACATGAATTGTCTTTCATTGCGGACTCGGCGGGAGTTCCACCTTCCGCCATCGCACTCCCGGCCGGGGTAGGGTGGGAGGCCACAGGAGGTCGCGGTGGGAGGGAAACTGAGTCCGGGCATCTACCGGGTCCACAAGCCGGTGGGCGCCACGAGCTTCTCGGTGGTGCAGCGGTTCATGGAGGAGGCGAAGGCCGCGCAGCCGGGCAAGCGGATACCGGTGTGCCACGGCGGGACGTTGGACCCCTTCGCGGAAGGGCTGCTGCTGGTGCTGGTGGGGCAGGCACCGCGCCTGTTCGAGCTGCTGCACGCCGTGCCCAAGGTCTACGAGGCGGAGGTCGTCTGGGGCACGGAGACGGACACGGGAGACCTGCACGGCCGGCCCGTCCTCCAGGGAGACACGGCGGCGCTGACGCCCGGGGCCCTGGACGCGGCGCTGGCGTCCTTCGTGGGCTGGCGGGAGCAGGTGCCTCCGGCCACCAGCGCGAAGAAGGTGGGGGGCGAGCCCGCCTACCGGAAGGCGCATCGGGGAGAAGCCGTGGAGCTGCCGCCCTCGCGCGTGTACCTGCACGCCGCGCGCTGGCTGTCCCATGACCTGCCGCGCGCCAGCCGCCTGTGGCTGAGCTGTCGTGGGGGCTACTACGTGCGCTCGTTGGCCCGCGACGTGGGGCGCGCGCTGGGCTGCGGGGCGCACCTGTCCACCCTGCGGCGCACGGCGATTGGTCCGTGGGAGGACCCGGGGCTGGGGCAACGGGTGTGGCTGCACGGACGCGACCTGTTGCCCTGGGCCCGCGTGCGGACGCTCACGGACGCGGAGGTGGGCGAGCTGCGCCGCGAGCGCCCCGTCCCCGCGAGCGGCCTCCAGCCGGCGGATTGGACGCTGCCCCCCGGCTTCCCGGATCCGGAGGCCCCCATTCGGGGCTTCCACCAGGGGCGCCTCGCCTTCCTGCTACGGGAGCGCGACGGCGCACTGTGGAGCGAGCTGGAGCTGCGGGGAGGGCTGTAGGCCCGCGCGCGGGAAGCCCGCCCCGCCGTTGCCAAGGTGTCACGTGCCCCGCCTGGGATGGGCCACCGGTGACAAGAGTCACCACCTGGGAGCCATCCCGGTGATGACGGTTGTCACCGGTGATGACAGTTGTCACCACCCCGCACAGCCCCGTGAAAGGGCACCCGAATCCATAACCCACTGAAAAGACTTGGGACGCTCAGGTGCGCCCACCGGGACCGGTGTGTGGCACGCCACGCGCAAGAGGACAGGACATCACGCTCCAGCACGGAGCGGGGCTCGAAGCACGGGGGGCCTGGCCGGGGGGCCAGGCGCTGGGGGGCGAACCTCCCGAGCGAACGAGTCAGTCGGACCTGGAGGACTTGAAGGTGCGAGCGGAAGCCGGTTCGGGGGAACCGGGATGCGACCGGGGGGACGCGACGCTCACGCCCACGAGGCAGCCGGGAACGACGTTGAAGTGACCTGAAGGGCTCATGGCGTGGGGGGAACCCCAGCCGGGGGGCTGGGATGCGACGGGGGTCGCACCCTTCCGCGCCATGAGTCCGCCAGGACGAGCACCTGGATGCCGAAAAGGCCCGAGGGCCTCGGACCGTTGGGGGACGGTCCGAGGCTCCTTCTTTTGCGGGCTACGGCCGCGTCTTCGTCTTCTTCAGCGAGTCCTTCGCCTGCTGTGCCACGTGGTCCGCGGTGAAGCCGAACTTCTGCTGCAACGCCTTGATGGGCGCGGAGGCGCCGAAGCTGCGCATGGCGACGATGTTGCCGTCATGCCCCACGAAGCGCTCCCAGCCGAAGGCGGCGCCCTTCTCCACCGCGACGCGGGCGCGCACGGACGGAGGCAGCACGCTGTCCCGGTACTCCTGGGACTGCGCCTCGAACAGCTCCCACGACGGCAGGCTGACCACGCGCGAAGGGATGCCGTCCGCCTTGAGCTTCTCCTGGGCGTCCAGGCACAGCGACACCTCGCTGCCGGTGCCGATGAGGATGACCTCCGGCTTGCCGCCCTCCGCCTCGGACAGCACGTAGCCGCCGCGAGCCACGCCGGACGCCGCGCCGAACTTGCTGCGGTCCAGCGTGGGCACGGGCTGGCGCGTGAGCACCAGCACCACCGGGTGCTTGCGCTGCTGGGCAATCACCCGCCACGACTCGACCACCTCGTTGGCGTCACCGGGGCGCAGCACGATGATGCCGGGAATCGCGCGCAGCGACGCCAGCTGCTCCACCGGCTGGTGGGTGGGGCCGTCCTCGCCCACGCCAATGGAGTCGTGGGTGAAGATGTGGATGGCGGGCAGCTCCATCAGCGCGGACAGGCGGATGGCGGGGCGCTCGTAGTCACTGAAGATGAGGAACGTGGCGCCGTAGCCGCGCAGCTTGCTCAGGCACAGGCCGTTGACGATGGAGCCCATCGCGTGCTCGCGCACGCCGAAGTGGATGTTGCGCCCCGCGTACTCGCCCGGCTTCATCGCCTCTCCGCCGGTGATGTACGTCTTCGTGGACGGGTTGAGGTCCGCCGAGCCGCCCACCAGCCACGGGTAGTGCTTGGCGATGGCGTTGAGCACCTTGCCGCTGGAGTCGCGCGTGGCCAGTCCCTTGGCGTCGGCGGGGAACGTCGGCAGCTCCGCGTCCCAGCCCTGGGGCGCGTCGCGGCGCTGCATGCGCTCCAGCTGGTCGGCCAGCTCGGGGAACTGCTTGCGGTACTCGGCGAACTTCTGCTCCCACGCCGTGCGCAGCTGCTTGCCCCGAGCGCCCATGCGCTCCTGGAAGCGCTCGCGCACGCCGTCGGGGACCAGGAACTTCTCGTCCTCGGGCCAGCCGTAGAAGCGCTTGGTGCCCTTGATTTCCTCGTCGCCCAGCGGCTCGCCGTGGGCCTTGGAGGAGCCCTGGAGCTTGGGCGCGCCGTAGGCAATCTGGGTGGTGACGATGATGAGCGTGGGCTTGCCGCGCGCCGTCTTGAAGGTGCGCAGCGCCTCACCCATGGCGTTCAAGTCGTTGGCGTCCGGCACGCGCAGCACGCGCCAGCCGTAGGCCTCGAAGCGCCGGCCCACGTCCTCGGTGAAGGCCAGGTCGGTGCTGCCGTCGATGGAGATGTGGTTGCTGTCGTAGATCCAGCACAGGTTGGGCAGCTGGAGGTGGCCGGCGATGGACGCCGCCTCGGACGCCACGCCCTCCATCAGGTCGCCGTCGCCGCAGATGGCGTAGACGTCGTAGCCGAACATCTCGAAGCCGGGGCGGTTGTAGTAGCTCGCGAGCCAGCGGCTGGCCATGGCCATGCCCACGCTGTTGGACACGCCCTGGCCCAGGGGGCCGGTGGTCGTCTCCACGCCGCTGGTCCACCGGTACTCGGGGTGGCCCGGGGTGGACGAGTCGAGCTGCCGGAACTTCTTGATGTCCTCGAGCGACACGGTGGGCGCGTCCTCGACGGTGTACTCCCGCGTGACGCGTTTCACCCCGGCCAGGTGGAGCAGCGCGTACAGCAGCATGGAGGCGTGGCCGTTGGACAGGATGAACCTGTCCCGGTCCGGCCAGATGGGGTGGGACGGGTCATACCGGAGCTCCTGCTGCCAGAGCTGGTACGCCACGGGGGCCAGGGACATGGGAGCCCCCGGGTGGCCCGAGTGGGCCTGCTGTACCGCATCCATGGCGAGGGTGCGGATGGTGTTGATGGCCAGCACGTCCTGCTTGTCGGTTGTCATGGTGTCCTCGCGGTCCCGCTCGCGTGCGCGCGCACCATGCCGCAAGTGACGCTCCAGGTGCTGCACCAAATGCGCTGGGGCTCGCCCGGCCGTCCGCCAGTCCACGGGCGCACCCGGAATTCCTGCCCTGGGGGGCACGGGAATGAATCCCGCGCGCCCTACGGACCCGCCTCAGCGCCGCGCCGCCGCGCCCCTCACGGTCCGTCCGCGCGTCAGGTGCGTGACGGCTTCACCCAGGCCCTCCACCGTCAGGGCGAACATGGGGAACACGCGGGCAATCACGGAGATGGTCCCCGAGCGCCACGTGCCCATGGGCTCCGGGTTGAGCCACACGTTGCGCTCGAAGTGTTGCGCCAGCTGCATCAGCCACGTCAGCCCTTCCAGCCCGTCCGTCTTGTAGTGCCCCTGCGCGTCGGTGCGGATGGACAGCTCGTAGGGCGCCATGGAGGCGTCCCCCACCATCACCAGCTTGTGGTGCCGTCCCACCTGGGCCACCAGCTCCGGCACCGTGATTCCGCCCGTGAGCTGCGGCGTGGCGTAGAGCTTTCCGTAGACGCAGTTGTGGAAGTAGTAGGTGCGCAGCTCCTTGAAGTGCGTCGCCTGGCTGGCCACGCTGAACAGCCGGCTCACCAGCGCCGCGTACGGGTCCATGGAGCCGCCCACGTCCATGGCCAGCACCACGCGCGTGTTGGGGCGTCGCGGCGGCCGTGTCACCACCTCCAGCTCACCGGCGTTGCGCGCGGTCGCGGCGATGGACTCGTCCACGTCCAGCTCGTCTGGCGCGCCGTCCCGGGCGAAGGCGCGCAGCTTGCGCAGTGCCACCGCCATCTGCCGCGTGTCCAGCACCACGTCGTCGCGATAGCCGGCGTACTTCCGGGCGCCGGCCTGCATCAGCGCGCGGCCCTGGCGGTTGCCCGCGCCGCCGCCCACGCGGATGCCCTCACGGCCAAAGCCGTTGTTGCCGAAGGGCGACGTGCCGCCAGTGCCCACCCAGCGGTTGCCACCGTCGTGGCGCTCCTTCTGCTCCTTCAGGCGCTCCTCGAAGAGCCGGCGAATCTCCTCCGGGTCCAGCTGCTCCAGCAGCGCGACCTCCTCGGGGCTCAGGTCGGGCCGCTCGCGGGCCTCCTCCAGCCAGTGGAGCAGCTCCTGCGTCAGCTCCAGGCTCGCCGACTCCACGCCCTGGAAGTGGGCGAGGAAGGCCTGGTCGAACGCATCCAGCTGCGTCTCCGAGTGCACGAGCAGCGCCCGGGCCACATGGTAGAAGCCGTCCAGGTGGCTGTCGTGCAGGCCCGCTCGCAGCGCGCCAGCCAGCGCCAGCGCCTCCTGGGCGCCGACCTTCAGCCCGCGCCGGCGCAGCTCGTAGAAGAAGGGCAGGAACATGGCAGCGCCTCGTCAGGCCCGGGGACGGCGCCCACGCCCGAAGGCCTCCGCCACGGAGACCAGGTCCTGCTCCTTCTTCAGCAGCGCGCCCAGGAAGGGGAGCTGTTCGTCCAGCTTGAGGTCGTTGACGCCCTGGGCCTTGAGCACGGCAATCCAGTCGATGAGCTCACTGGTGGAGGGCTTCTTGCGCAGGCGGGTGAAGCTGCGCAGCTCGTAGAAGACCTTCAGCGCCTGCTCGGACAGCGCGCTGTCCAGGCCCGGGTGGTGCACGCCGACGATACGGCGCATCAGCTCCGCGTCCGGGAAGTCGATGAAGTGGAACACGCACCGGCGCAGGAAGGCGTCCGGCAGCTCCTTCTCGTTGTTGGATGTAATCACCACCACGGGGCGGTGTTTCGCCACCACCTCGTCACCCGTCTCGGTGACGCGGAAGCGCATCCGGTCCAGCTCGTGGAGCAGGTCGTTGGGGAACTCCAGGTCCGCCTTGTCCACCTCGTCGATGAGCAGCACCACGCGCTCGGGGGAGGAGAAGGCCTCACCCAGCGGCCCCTGGCGGATGTACTTGCGGATGTCTCGCACGTCCCCGTCGTTGAAGCGCGAGTCATACAGGCGCTGCACGGTGTCGTAGACGTAGAGGCCGTCCTGCGCGCGGGTGGTGCTCTTCACGTGCCAGGTGATGAGCCGGTGCCCCAGGGCCTCGGCGATGGCCTCCGCCAGCAGCGTCTTGCCGGTGCCGGGCTCGCCCTTCACCAGCAGGGGGCGCTGGAGGGTGAGCGCGCAGTTGACCGCGGCCTGGAGGCTCTCGTGGGTCAGGTAGGTGTCGGTGCCTTTGAAGCGGACGGGAGTGGGCGCCTGGCTCATGCCCCATCCCTTTAACATCCGCCGCGGTGTCTGGGGGGCTCACGTACCCGGGGCTCCGGGAACGTCAGACCCGAACGGCAAGCTCGTTCGTATGTCTCGGGCAGAAGCAGCCGGGCGGACTCGCGGAGAGGAGACCCGCGGGGTTGGTCGGCATTCACGTCCGTCACTTGCTTCGAGGGAGGCGCCATGGGTCACCTGTTTGTTCCAGCACTGTTGCTCGTGGGGGCCTGCTCCCTGGCGGCGCGCACCTGCGGGACGGCCGCCGTCAGCCGGCCGCCCGAGCTCCAGCGGGAGGCCCCGGAGCGCGCCCTCCCTCGGGCCGAGCCGCCAGCCACCGTCAGCGTCCGGGGGTAGGCGCTGCGCTGGCGGGAGGGGCCGACCTCACGGGATGTATGGCTTCGCCCGCCGGTCAACGATTGGTGCGAGCCAAGCACAGGTTTTCACACCGGTTTCCCGGGGCCCGGTGTATTCTCCCGAGCAATGTCCATTGCGAATGCTCTTGGCGAAGTCTTCCGGCGCGAACTCGATGCGCAGTTGGTCCCGTTGCAGCAGGCGGTCCGGCGCATGGAGGAAGGCCTGGAGGCCCTGGAGTTGCTGCGTGAGGTGACGCACCGGTTGGCGCCGCTGACCAGCCGTCTCGGCGCCATGGCGGGAGTGCGGACGCCCACGGAGCTGCCCGCGTCCACGCGCGGAGGCCGCAAGCAGGTGGTCGCGGCGCCAAGGGGTCGCGCAGCCGTGGGCCGGCCCGTGGCCGCGAAGCCGGTCGTCAGTCAGGCGCGCGCGGAGGAGGGCACCCGGGCGTGCGCCGTCATCGGCTGCGAGCGCCCCAGCCGTTCCAAGGGGTACTGCTCGGCGCACTACCAGAAGCTGCGGTTGCTGATGCGGACCAACCGTCGCCCGTCGGCGTGGAAGGACGACGCGCTTCCGCAATCGGTGGAGGACGTGACGCTGCCGCGTGGCCGCGCCGCCAGCAAGGCGCTGCGTGAGGGCGGGGCCAGGAAGAAGGCCCCGGCCCCCGTGGTGGCGCCGCCGCCCGCCGAGGAGAAGGCGCCGGCCGCCGCGAAGAAGTCAGCGGGTCGGAAGGCCGCGGGCGCGAAGAAGGCCGCACGGGCGAAGAAGGCCCCGGCCGCCGCGAAGAAGTCGGTGGCCAAGAAGGCGCCGGCCGCGAAGAAGGCCGCGGCCAAGGGTGGGCGCCAGGTCAAGACCACCAAGGCGAAGGCTGGAGCCGGCAAGCGCAAGAAGGGCCGCTCTTCCTCCCAGGGCTCGCTGTTCTGATTCGAGCGCCGCGCTCCGCGGATTCCCTCGGGCCTTCGGGCCCGAGCCGCTCAAGTGGAATCCAGGAAGCGCGGTGAGCAGGCCGGACGAGCGACCGGTTCCCGGACATCCCCTTCGAGTCTCCGTTGACAGTGGCGGGGCGGGGATGGGATTCGGCCCGGCATGAGCGAGCAAGGTTATCCGGTCACCGTGGCGGTGCGTCGTCCCGACGGGCGGGTGGAGCAGGTGCGTGTGGGCACGGCGTTCAAGAGCGGCGAGGGCTTCACGCTGACGCTGGGAGAGATGTCCATCGGCGGCACGCCGGACGCGGCGGCCCCGGCGGCGCGGCGGTCAGCGCCCGCGAGCAGCGGTGGCGGCGGTGGTGGTGATGGAATGGTCTTCCCCAACTACGGCCGCAGCAAGGGCGGACCCATTGTCGGCGCCAGCATGGGCGACCTGGAGTTCTACGCCAACGGCGCGCGCCGCACGCTGAATGACGCGAGCAAGTCGCGCTGGCACGACAAGGAGCGCCAGCTGCTCGCCGCCATCGAGGCGGAAATCGCGCGGCAGCGGGGCGGCGACGCGGGGGGTGGCAGCGACGGTGGCTATGGCAGCCAGGGCGGCTATGGCAACCAGGGTGGTTACGGTGGTGGCCGGGGCGGTGGCGGCTTCGGAGGCGGAAGCTACGGCGGCGACGACATCCCTCCACCGAACGACGACGACAACATCCCGTTCTGAGCCGCGCCAGGTCGGTGAGTGGCCGCCCCCCATGGGTGGGCGGCCTTCCCGATGTGTTGATTTCAGCACAGCTGTCTCATCTGCCCTTCAATCCAGATACTCTCAGTGAGAGGCTCGGCGCCCGGCTTCGTCGCATGGGTCATCAATCACTCATGCGCGCAGCGGCCCTTTTCACAGTGCAGTGAAGTCATTGGCGACACCTGGGGTGACATGCTCAGTCACTGAGAGGAAATTCTCATGACGGAGTGCTTCATTCGCAACGGTTGCTGCTTCATTTGTGAAGCACTGGAAATCTCCAGCAATCCCGGTGGTTTCGTCGCGCCGTTGGCTGGAAGATGATTCACGGATGAATCGGTCCTGTTCGCCAGTGGCAGTTGTTTCAATGACTTCGTATATGGCCTGAATCCTGCTCAATCCCCCGTCGCCAGGGAATCCCTCCCATATGGCGAGGCTGTGAAAAAACGGGGCCATTAAATGACACCCAATGTCTGTGTCGTCGGAGCCGGTGCCTTCGTTCCTTCACGCGTGGTGAGCAACGAGCGGATCGCCAGGGCCATCCCAGGGTGGCCGGCGGAGCGCATCGAGGAGAAGGTCGGCATCCGCGAGCGCCGCTTCCTCTGGGACATCGACGAGGCCACGGGCCGGGCGATTCCGCCGCCCGAGAATGACGGGCACGTCTACCCGGCCAACAACACGGACATGTGCGAGGTGGCGCTCCAGAAGGCACTCGCCCAGGCGGGTGTGGATGCCAAGGAGTTGGACGCGCTCTTCGTGGTGACGTGTACGCCGGACGCGCCGCATTTCAACCACGACGCCATGGAGCTGCACCGGCGGCTGGAGCTGCGCGAGGACGCGTTCGGGCTCGTGGTGGACGACGGCTGCGGTGGCACGCCGTACGTGTTGGACATGGTGAAGAAGATGATGGACGGAGGGCGCTTCCGCACGGTGGCGGTGGTGGCCTCTGCCTTCACGTCTCCGCTGGTGAACCGGGAGGTCTACACGGACGAGCTGCCGCCCGGGCCGGGCCGCTCGAAGACGCTGCAGGGCTACCTCTCCATGTATGTCTTCGGCGACGGCGCGGGCGCGGTGGTGCTCCAGTCGAAGCCAGGAGCGTCGGGGGCGGAGGGTATCCTGGCGTCCTTCTCCGGCAACGCGTACGGAGACCTGGTCATCCGCAAGGGTGGCGGCTTGTTGAAGCTGCCGTATCAGCCGGGGCGGATGCGCCCGGCGGACATGGCCTTCGTGGTGGATGGCTTCCGCGTCGCGCGCAGCTATCCGGAGTACATGCAGAAGTGCCTCGACGCCGTCCTCGGGCCGCGTCCGGAGCTGCGTTCGAAGGTGGAGCGGTACTACTTCCACCAGCCGAACAAGCGAGTGATGGACGCCTTCGTGGAACGGGCGGGACTGCCGCGTGAGGCGGTGGCGTGCAACGTGGACCGCTACGGCAACACGTCGGCGGCGGGGATGCTCATCCTTCTGGCTGAGGACTTGGAAGCAGGACGCGTGCGTCTGGGAAGTGGTGACCTGGTGGTCGTGGCAGCGGTAGGCGCGAACGTCCATTACGGCGCGCAACTCGTGAGGTTGTAATGAACAAGATGGATCCAAATATCGCCAAGGAGTTGGACGCGCGATTGGCGCTGGCGACGAAAGACGACACGGCCCGTGGGCTCTTCTTCAATGGCGTGGTGTCCGCCGTTCGCACGATGGGAGGGGACGCGGCGGTGGAGCGCTGTCTGGCGGCCAGTGGCGAGACGCGCTTCATCGACTTCTTCAACTACCCGGTGGCTGCCTTCTTGCGGATGTCCTTCACGGCGGCGCAGGTGATGGGCCCGGAGCACGGCGGCTTCGACGGAGCGCTGCGGCGCATGGGCGTGGTGGCCACGACGGACTTCCTGTCTTCGGCGGCGGGCAAGACGCTGTTGCTGCTGGCGTCGGACAGTCCGAAGCGGCTCGTGGGCAACCTGCACTCGGGTTACCGCGCGGCGGTCAGCTACGGCGAGCGCGCGGTGAAGTGGACGGGCGACACCAGCGGCATCTTCACGATGAAGCGGGACTTCATGCCGCCCGCCTACCACGAGGGCACGCTCCAGGCTGTCATCGAGGCAGTCGGTGGCAAGCAGGTTCAGGTGCACGGCCGGCAGACGGGGCCGCTCGACACCGAATACACGCTGTCGTGGCAGTAGCCCTGGCGCGGGGCGCGTCGAAGGGGTGCAAGCGGAGGGCTGAAAAGCCCCTCACGGTCTGGAGGGAGATACGCCATGTCGCGAAAGCTCGGCGGTGCGGTGGGGATGTTGGGTGTCCTGTTGCTGTCGGCGCAGGCGGGGGCCAATGAGGTGGTGATGCAGTTCCGCACGCAGGAGGACCCGGCGAGCCCCGCGGACCCGGCGGTGTGCGCGGCGGCGCCCTTCGAGGTGAACGTGAAGCTGGGCGGGAGTGTGTATGTGCCAGAGCACAATCCCAAGGACGGCAAGGTGGTGGACGGGGGCGGCCGGCGCGTGGGCTCGGCGACGGCGTGCGTCCAGGTGACGGACAGCGCCTTTCCCGCCGGGCAGCAGCTGAATGTCTACATGCGCTACAACCTGCCGGAGGGGCGCTTCACGGCGCGGGGGACGTGCACGCTGGTGAGCAACGATGTGCCAGTGGCGGGGCTGGTCCTGGCTGGCTGCGCGATGCGACTGGTGGACGTGCCCAAGGGCTTCGTGGGTGGCTCGGTGTCGAGCACCAGCGTCTTCAATCCCCGAAAGCTGCCGGGCTACGCCACGGGTTCGTATTACACGCTCTACGCCTACCGTGATGGCCACCAGCGTGACGCGAGCAAGGTGACGAAAGCGCAGGAGGCCGAGGCCGCAGCGAAAGCGCGGCAGTAGTCGCCACTCGGCGACACGGGAACCACGGGACTGGGCAGGGGCAAGCGCTGGACAGCGGTTTGCCCAGACACAGGAGGGTGCCGTAGACGGCGACACCCTGTGTTCATTGCTCAGGCCCGATGAGCAAACGTGGCGGTCCTGCGGCAGGCTCGGCCATCCCCACGTCGGCCGGTCGAGCATGGCATTCCCCGCGTCGGGCCAACGGGCGATGATGCGCCCATGGACCGCAAGCGGATGGAGTTCTACACGGCACTCGGGTACCGGGCTCCTTCAGCCGCGGCAACGGCTCAGACGACGTCCGGAGTCGCGAGCGCCGACGTATCGGAGTTGCCGCCGCTCGGTCCAGACGACCTGGGCGCGCTGCGCGAGCGCTTCTTGCGCGAGCCGGAAGAGGTCCTGAGCCTCATCCGCCAGGACTTGGGCGCGCCCGTCTCAGAGGGAGCCCTGGTGCACGTGCTCCAGGAACTGGAGCAGTCCTTGCGCGAGCCCGAAGCCGCGCTCCAAGCCCTGCGGCAACCGGCATTCCAGGCACGGGCTTCGGCGTCACTGCCGCCGGACTTCACCTTCCCGCTGATGACGAATGAAATCCCCATCGACTCCTCGCGAACCCGCTTTGAGCCAGTGGCGGACCTGCGCGGATGGCTCCTGTTCAGCGGTCGGGCCTGGCTGCACGGCGGCTGGCACCGGGCGGAGTTCCGTCGGCACGACGATGTGCATCACGCCACGCGTTTCCGCTACGCGCTCCGCGAGCCCGCGCCGGGACGGCCGGTGGAGGTCGCGTTGTTCGGAGGCTTCGGCACGGGCGAGTACCCCGCGCGCTATGTGGCCCGTCAGCTCATCATGCGAGGCGAGCGGCTGGAGTACGCGGTGCACCTCGGAGGCGTTTACTACGCGGGCCGTCGGGGCGAATTCGACGCGCACGTGGCCGAGCCGCTCGAACCGCTGCTGCCAGTCACAACGCTGATGACGTTGAACGCGGGGCCGGAGATGCGTTCCGGAGGCACACCCTTCTACCGCTACCTGGACGAGCGGCGAGGTGCCTCACGAGCGAAGCAAGTCCAGGAGGGAAGCTACTTCTGCCTGGCCTCGGAGCGCTTCCAACTCATCGGTCTGGACACCGCGTACTTCGAGCCAGGACGGCACCAGGAGCCCGCGCTCCTGAGTTGGCTGGAGTCAGTGCTGAAGGAGGGCCGCCAGCGAGGCGCAACGAACATCCTCCTGAGCCACGATGCGCCCTACCGGTACGGAGAAGCAAGGCACGCCGGTTTGCTGGAAGACCTCCGGGAACTGGCGGTCGAGCGCGCACAGGTCGACCTGTGGTTCTGGGGCGCCACGCCCTACGGAGCACTGTTCGACCGGAGCGCCGCGCTCCCGTTCCTGGGAGGAAGCCTGGGGCACGCGGGTCTCCCGGTGCGAGCGGTGACGCCGGGCCTGAAGTCTCCAGCACCCGTGCGTTTCCTGGAGTCGCACCCACGCTTCCCCGAGTGGACGGACCTGAGGCTCGAGCTGGGTAACAACGGCTATGGCTCGCTGCTGCTGCACGAGGACGGCACGTTGGGCCTCCAGCTCCTGGACTGGCGGGGCAACGTTCGCTGCACGGCCCAACTGGCCCGCGAGGGGGACGGCCCGCTGACGTACCAGCACCTCGAGACGTCCGAATCGGAGCCGTGAGCGCGTGGGCGCGGCGTCACAGCCAGACGCGCGTGTACCAAGGCGGTCGGGAGGGCACGCTCCTGCTCCGAGCCGGGTCGGCAGGGCGCGGCACGGTGACGTACCGGAGCCGGTATCCGTGAGGCAGCGTCTTCCAGTACGTCACCTGCCATGGCGTCAGCACCTCGCCGTGTTTCGACTCGCCCACCGGCTGATGCACATCGCCGAGTGACTCATGGAAGTGGAACTCTGCGTCCGCGGCTTCGAGACTCGCGGCCTCGATGACCCAGGCGTCCTGGGCCTCGTCGGCGGAGGGCTCCTGCCCCGCGTTGACGAACCGGCTCCAATCGGGCCTGGCGTGGTGCTCCCAGATGGCGCCGCCGGCCTCCGTGAGCGAGTAGCCAAAGGGAGTGCGGGATTGCCGGGCCTCAATGGCGCTTGAAATCTCTTCGGGGGAGAACATCTCCTGCAGTCCGTCTGGAAGCGCGTGGACGCGAATGAGTCCGCGCTCGGCGAGCAGCGACAGCCGCTCACACAGCTCCTCCCGGGACATCCGCGGATCGTCCGCCATGTTGAGCGCGATGTGCGGGTTCGGCTCCACGAGCATGTGCAGGGGCGTGGGCAGCTCCATGGCGGCCTCCAGGAGCCAGAGGTCCAGGGCCTCCACTGACGGGCGCTCACTCGCGGGCGGTGCCATGTGTCCTCCTCACTCCAGGGGAATGCCACGCTCGCGCATGAAGATGTCCAGGGACTTCCGGGCCTTCGACTGGACCTTCTTCTTCAACAGGGGCGTCCACCCGAGCACCAGCCCGGTGGGGCCCAGCGCCTGACGGGACCAGGTCCAGAAGTCGAAGTGGTCGCGGTGTCGGACAATCTTCCCGTCGCGGAACTCGAACTCGGCATCGATGCGGTTGAGCACCTTCCTGCCGGTGCCGCTGAACGTGTAGGTCGCATCCCAGTGGGCGCGGCCCCGGTGGTCATCGGCCTGCACGTCTCGGAAGGTGACCTCCAGGTCCTTGCCGCGCTCGCAGAGCATGAGCCACATGGCACCGGGCTCCCGGCGACGGAGTCCGACGAAGGCGGCGTCGGAGAACTCCACCTCAGGGTGGTAGCAGGCGGCCATGGCCTGGGCGTCCCGGCGTTGGAACGCTGAGTAGAAGTCATTGATGAGTTGGGCGTGCGGGTGCATGGGACAGGTGTAGCAGACCCGTCCGTGAAGACGCGCCAACTGTCCGGATGGCATCGCTCGGAGGGTGAAGCTGGAGGGCCGCTCGAGCGAACACTCCGCATGGCCTCCCGGCGGGAAAGGGCGTCCCGCTGGTCTGGACGGATGGCTTCAATGGGGAGCGGAGGTCCTGACGCGCGCCACGGTGGGGCTGGGCGTTGCCTTGGGACTGGCGGAGAACGGGCCCGGTGGGGGACGGCCGTCGTGTGAACCGGTGGACCGTTGCCATGCGGAATCGGGCGGCGCTGAGGAGGCGTGCATGGCAGATTGCGGCCCATGGCTCGCGACATTGTCATCTGGCCCCATAAGGTCCTCACCTCGTCCACCAAGCCCGTGACTGACTTCGGCCCTCCGCTCGAGAAGCTCTTGGAGGAGATGGCCGAGTCCATGAAGGAAGCCGAAGGCATCGGCATCGCCGCCAACCAGGTCGGCGAATCCCTGCGCGTGGCGCTGGTGGGACGGGAGGACGGCACCTTCTTCGAAATCGTCAATCCGCAGATTCTGGAGAAGAAGGAGCCGGTGACGATGGAAGAGGGCTGCCTGTCCGTCCCGCGCGAGTGGGAGAAGTGCCCGCGCTTCCACAAGGTGAAGGTGCGTTACCAGGACAAGTCGGCCGAATGGCATGAACTCGAGGCGGAAGGCCGGCTCGCGCACGTGCTGCAGCATGAAATCGACCATCTCGACGGGCACGTCTTCGTGGACCACCTGTCCAGCCTCAAGCGCACGCTCATCCTGGACCGGATGAAGAAGCTCCAGAAAGTGAAGGCCCGCCAGAAGGGCTAGTCAGGATGACAGGATGGCCGAAGCCGCCAGCGCCACGCGCTCCATCCCCGAGCGCGTGGCGCGATTCCGCGAGGACTACCGGCGCAAGCACGTCAGCCCTCGCTACTCCGGGCGTGCACACTTCGTCTTCACGAGCCTGGGCTCGCTGGCGGTCATCGGCTTCGCCGTGTCCCACTTGGAGGGAAGGCGGCCCCTGGAATGGCTGACGCTGCCTGCGGTCTTCCTGCTGGGCAATGTGGTGGAGTTCCTGGGGCACCGCGGGCTCATGCACCACCGCCGGCCGGGGCTGGGCCTTCTTTTCCAGCGGCACACCGAGCAGCACCACCGCTTCTTCACGCACGAGGCCCTGGCCTACGAGTCCGCTCGGGACGTGAAGATGGTGCTCTTTCCCCCGGTATTGCTGATGTTCTTCCTGGGCGCCATCGCCGCGCCACTGGGGGCGCTGTGCTTCGTCCTCATCTCGCCAAACGTGGGGTGGCTCTTCGTCGCATCAGCGGTCGGGTACTACCTGACGTACGAGTGGCTGCACTTCTGCCACCACCTGCCGCCCGAGCACCCGGTGGCTAGGCTCGCGCTGATGCGGCAGCTGCGCCGCCACCACGAAGCCCATCACGACCCTTCGAAGATGCAGCGCCACAACTTCAACATCTCGTTCCCGTTCGCGGACTGGCTCTTCGGGACGTCATGGCGGCCGGACAATGACCGTCGCTAGAAGCCCTGAACGCCAGGATCGCGCGCCCTCGCTCGGAGGGCCGGTTGCCCCCCGAGCGGTAAGCCTCGGATTTTTCAGGTGGAATGCGCTTCCCCGGGACCTGGGTTGTCACCAATGAAGGTGCGTTGAAACTGCAGGGTCGGGCGCTGGGTCACGGCGCCGATCAAGATCCATTGACGCGCAGGAAGCGGCGCGTTAGTAAGTGAACCCCTGCTCGCCGCCTCGGTGCCCGTCACCCAGGAGACGATCGGGAAGCATCGGTCGACGAAGTTTGTTGACCCTCAACGCGGCGGTGATAGAAGCCGCGCCCCTCGCAAAGAAGCCCGCGCACTGGCGCGGAAGACACTTCGAGCGAGTCAGTACGACAATGCGGAATACGGCGGTCAACGCAGCGAGTTGACAGGAGACGCGGTGGTGGTAGAAGCCGCGCCCCGACGAAGAAGCCCGGAAGCAAGGGTGGGAGAGTCGAGGGAGTCAACGAAGCAGCGGTTGACAGGGAAGGCGGCGAAGAGGTAGAAGCCGCGCCCCTCTGGAGGGAATCAGCGGAAGCCACTGGGCGGCGCTGAAGACTCCGGAAGCCAGCAGGACGGCGAAACAGTAGCTTGACAGAAGACGCCGAGCTGAAATAGAAACTGACACCCCGCCGGGCAGAAAAAAAGACGGCGAGGCAGCAACGAAGAAGACAGTAGCAGGAAGTCGCTGGCGGGACAAGCGACTCGCTCTTTGAAAACCAAATAGCAAGCCCAAGAAGAAGCTAGATTGCGGAAACCGCAGTCAATTTCTTAAGACGGTGCCAGCCAGGTCGCGCTGCGAAGCGCAGCCGGCAGCACTGTAACGAATCAGCG